>JAHEZB010000059.1 GCA_023251285.1 Chitinophagaceae bacterium
CCACTTCTTTTTAACTGATACATCATTCTATCAATTCCATAAATGTATTCACCAATTTCTTCTATAAAAAGAATTTTATTTTTTGTTTTGATATCTGAGGAAGTGCCAATTGCGTTCACCAACAGCGATAAATTTCCGCCCACTAAAACGCCTGATCCATTTCCATAATGATTAAAAGGATGCGGGTCACATTGATAATCTCCTTTCTTTCCCAACAACGCATTGTGCAGACTTTCGATGTATTGATTTTTAAATTCACCATCATTGAAAGCCGCTGCCATTGGTGCATGCAAAGAAGCAATGTTATAATTGGAAAATAAATGGCAATGCAATAAAGTAATATCACTAAAACCAATGATCCATTTTGGATGTTTTACAAATTCAGAAAAATCAAGCTGATCTATAATTCTTCCCGTTCCATAGCCACCTCTTCCACATAAAATGGCATCAACCTTTTTATCATTCATCATCCGTTGCAAATCTTCAACTCTCTCTTCATCGGTACCAGAAAAATAATTGTATTGATGTCCCAGTGTTTTTCCCGGAATTACTTTAAATGCCCAATCAATAAGGGTTTCAATGCACGTTTGTGCTTTTTCAAAAGGCATATAACCAGCCGGGCAAACAATTCCAATTGTATCTCCGCGTTTTAAATAAGGTGGTATGAGTGTCATTTGTTGAATAGTGAATTGTGAATATTGAATGCTGAATGAGTTATTGACGTTACCGTATTCAAGATTCAATTTTTAATGTTTAATAATCCGCATTTACAATTCCTTTAAAATGGTTTCATTTTTTGAAACGGTTAGCTTATGCCTTACGCCGCATTTCAACGCGTAATTTTCTTTCACGTGGCCTACCGGAAAATCAAAGCAAACCGGGTAATGATACTTTTCGACTTTTTCCATAACCATCTGATAAATCGTCTTCCCGAATCCTTTCAAACGATCCAATTTTTTACTGCGTTTTAAATTCCAAAGCATCCCATCAACTTTATAAAGATATTCTCCTACATCTTCAATAAATAGAATTTTCCCTTCTGTCTGAAGATTCGAAATACTTCCTGTAACCTGTTCGATAATGGACAAATTTCCACCTACCAATGGCCCAATTCCTTCTCCGGGGCGGTTTTCAACAACAGGTAATCTTTTATAGATCATTTTTTCACCCACAAGGCATTGCCTGATAGAATCAATCGAATCAATTTGAGTTTGATCTGCTTTTGAAAAATCATCCGGGAAACTGTTACACATTTTTGAATGAAGCGTAGCGATTCCATAATTGTGATTGATGTGACAATGAAACACAGTCGCATCGCTAAAACCAATGATCCATTTCGGTCTTTTTTCAAATTCTGTAAAATCAATTTTATCAATAATTCTTACAGCACCATAACCGCCTCTGCCCAACATGATCGCATTTATTGAACGATCATCCATCATTTGCTGCAAATCTTTTACACGCTCTTCATCGGTTCCTGCAAAGGTAAAATCTCTCAATCCAACTGTCATGCCTACACGAATATTAAAACCCCATTCCTGCATTTTTTTTATCGCAGGCTGACATTCGTCACGACTGATGTATCCTGACGGACAACAAATTCCAATGGTATCGCCTTTCTTCAAATAAGGAGGAATTTTTTTTAACCCATGCGTTGTTGAAGAGGATGTTGGATTGGTAAAAGCGCTTGCAAAAGTTGCCAAAGGAACTACGGCAGACAGAAAATCTTTTCGGTTCATAATTAATCCTTCATTTTACAGCGCCGCAACTTGCAGATTTTAATAAAATTTTAAAGATAATAAATTAAATCCCAGAGGATAAAATTTTAATCGCACTCTTTTACTATTTTTCAATTTCGCACAAGATCAGAAGTCGAACGGCAGATGAAGTTTGAAAATTACTACTGGTTGAAAATTATCTTTTTATTAAACAAATTTATTTGAGGCAAGCCGGAAAAAAACAGCATTTTTGATTATTCTGTTTTTGATGGTTACCTTACTGTTTTTAATTTTTTTATAATGCAACTTTTCCCTGTTACAGATACTGCTTCTGCACGTGAATTTTTAAAAGTTCCTTTGATTCTTTATAAAGATGACGCCAATTTTATTCAACCGCTGGATAAGGATATTGACGATGTTTTTGATCCGAAAAAAAATAAAGCCTTCCGTTTTGGTGAATGCCAGCGTTGGCTTTTGAAGGATGAAAATGGAAATCTGATTGGTAGAATTGCTGCTTTTACCTATAAAAAATATAGGAATAAAGGTGATGAACAAAAGACCGGGGGCATTGGCTTTTTTGAATGCATCGATAAGCAGGATGCCGCCGATATGTTGTTTGATGTAAGCAAACACTGGCTGTTGCAACGCGGCATGGAAGCAATGGATGGACCGATAAATTTTGGTGAGCGCGATCGGTGGTGGGGCCTTGTAGTGGAAGGCTTTAAACCGCCGATATATTTAATGAATTATAACCTTCCTTATTATCAAGCCTTGTTTGAAAACTATGGATTTAAGGTTTTTTATCACCAGATCTGCTGGCACATGTTTGTAGATACGCAATTGAATGAAAAATTTAGCGAGCAACACAAAAAATATGCTTCGCTTCCGGACTTTTCTGCAGCTCATTTAAAAAAAGGGGATCTGAAAGGATTTGCGGATGATTTTTGTAAAGTCTATAATAAAGCCTGGGCCAAACATGAAGGCAACAAACAAATGAGCAAAGAAGTTGCATTTAAGATGTTCAAGTCAATGAAACCGGTCATTGATGAAAAACTTATCTGGTTTGTTTATTATAAAAATGAGCCGATCGCCTTCTGGATTAATCTGCCTGAACTGAACCAGATCTTTCAACATTTTCATGGAAAATTTGGACTTTTCCAAAAATTAAAACTACTATGGCTGAAGAGAAAAGGAGTGATCAACAAATTTACCGGAATTGTTTTTGGTGTGATTCCTGAGTTCCAGGGAATGGGAATTGATTATTATATGATTGTAGAAGGAGCGAAAGAAATTCAGCATAAAACCAGGTATGTTGAACTTGAACTTCAATGGCAGGGAGATTTTAATCCGCGGATTCTAAACATGTCAAAACACATCGGCGCAAAACAAAGCAGGCTGCTTGCGACTTACCGTTATCTTTTTGACAGAACAAAAGAAGTGAAAAGACATCCTATCTTAAATTAATAAAAAGAAAATAAGAAACGAGTATATTTCTTTGTTTGTTGCCATTTCTTATTAAATTTAAATAAATGTTTGCTTTTTCTATATGAACGGCGAAAAATCATAAATTTTAATTTAATTTTTTTCGATTTATCAACTTTTTGTCTTTTTTTTGCATCTTAAATTTTAAAAATGCAATCATTAAGATTAAATGCACTACATGAACTTTTTGCTAATTCAAAATTTTCTGAAGTGCCTCCTTCAAAAAAAATTACCAGTTTTTTTGGCGAAAATGTATTCGATTTAAAAAAAGCACGCGAGTTTATGAGTGATGAAGCGTACAAGAGCCTCGTTTCATCTATCAAAAATCAAACAAAGATTGACCGCAAAATGGGTGACCAGATTGCCTCCGCTTTAAAAGCATGGGCAGAATCAAAAAATGTAACACATTACACACATTGGTTTCAGCCCCTAACCGGTGCTACGGCGGAAAAACACGATTCCTTTTTTACTTTAAAAGGAGATGGCAGTGCATTGGAAGAATTTGACGGCGCTGCTTTAATTCAACAGGAACCAGACGCTTCTTCATTTCCAAGTGGAGGCATTCGTGCTACTTTTGAAGCACGGGGTTATACTGCCTGGGATCCATCTTCTCCCCCATTTATTATTGAAATGGGAAATGGAAAAACGCTTTGCATTCCAACCATTTTTGTTTCTTATACCGGCGAATCTTTAGATGCAAAAACACCTTTATTGAAATCTGCAGTCGCTTTGGAAAAAGCCGCTGTTGATGTGTGTCAATATTTTGATAAAAACATTACTTCTGTAAAACCCACCCTGGGATGGGAGCAGGAATATTTCGTAGTAGATGCATCAATTGCAAGTGGCAGACCGGATCTTACTACGACCGGCCGCACGGTTTTTGGCCACGCTCCTGCCAAGGGACAGCAACTTGAAGATCATTATTTTGGTGCCATCCCTGAAAGAGTATATTCTTTTATGCGTGACTTTGAAGAAGAAGCATATAAATTAGGAATTCCTTTAAAAACAAGACACAACGAAGTGGCGCCGTCGCAATTTGAATGCGCACCTATTTTTGAAGAAGTGAATATTGCAGTAGATCATAACATTCTGTTGATGGATGTGATGACGCGGGTGGCCAAAAGGCACAACCTAATGGTATTGCTCCACGAAAAGCCTTTTGCAAAAATCAATGGAAGCGGAAAACACAATAACTGGAGTATGGCTACCAACACGGGTGTTAATTTGCTGGGACCAGGAAAAACCCCAAAGACCAACCTGATGTTTCTTGCTTTTTTTGTGAACACCATCAAAGCGGTTCATGATCATGCAGATTTGTTAAGAGCGTCCATTGCGAGCGCCGGAAATGACCACCGTCTTGGAGCAAACGAGGCGCCTCCTGCTATTATTTCTATTTTTATCGGTAAATATCTGACAGACGTTTTGAATGAAGTGGAAAAACGTGTAGGAAATAAGTTTGATGAACAAGATGAAGCGATGTTGAAGCTCGATATTCACAAAAGTATTCCGGAACTGATGCTGGATAACACAGATCGGAACCGTACTTCACCTTTTGCTTTTACAGGAAATAAATTTGAATTCAGGGCTGTTGGTTCTTCTGCTAATTGTGCCAGTGCAATGACCGTTCTAAATACGATTATTGCTGAAACACTTACTCAATTTAAACAGGATGTAGATGGGCTGATTGAAAATGGTGAGAAGAAAGAAATTGCACTGATGCAGACGATTCAGAAATATATTGTTGACAGTAAAAAAATCTTGTTTGAAGGCGATGGATACAGTCACGCATGGGAAAAGGAAGCAGAGCAAAGAGGACTTCCAAATATAAAAACAACTCCGCTGGCTCTCGATGCTTTCGTTACTGAACAATCTGAAAAAGTTTTTGAACGCCATGGAATTTATACAAAAAAAGAACTGGAGGCGCGCCATGAAATCCTGCTGGAAAATTACACAAAGAAAATTCAAATAGAAGCACGGGTAATTGGTGACCTGGCAAGCACATATGTTTTGCCGGCTGCCATTAAATATCAAAATGTATTAATCAAAAATATAAAAGGCCTGAAAGAACTGGGCTTTGATGAAAACAGCTATTCTTCGCAATCGCAGATTGTTCAGAAAATTTCCGAACATATTAACGTGATAGGCCCAAAAGTAAAAGCCATGATCGAAGCCAGGAAAGTGGCCAATGAAATAGAGAATTCTAGAGAAAAAGCGATCATGTATTGCGATGACGTGAAAAAATATTTTGACGAGATCCGCTACCATGTTGATAAGCTGGAACTCCTTGTGGACGATGAATATTGGGAATTGCCGAAGTACCGTGAATTACTTTTCCTGCGTTAGATAGAAACTGTTTTATATTTTTTAACAATGAGTATTTAAACTCCAATGAACGTTTATTATCTATTATAGAAATAAACGCTAAAAAATTAAAACATGAAAAAATTATTTTTATTCGCATTTGCCGGTTTGTTATTTGCGGCAACTGGCAATGCACAGGTGAAAAGGAATTCTGCTCAACCGCAAACAATGCAATCAGATACATCTCATCATTTCAGAAAGGGAAAAATGATGGACAATCTGAATCTTACTGCCGATCAGAAAGCACAGATGAAAGCCATGCATGAAGATGCAAAGCAACAACGTGAGGCAATACAACAAGATGCAAGCCTTACCCCTGAGCAGAAGAAAGCAAAGATGAAAGAGCTGCATAAAACACAGTCAGATAAAATGAAATCAATCCTGACTCCGGAACAACAGGCTACCTGGAAAGCTAATATGAAACAGATGAAGGAAAACAGAAAAATGAATGGTAAAAGAGGCAAGGCCAAAAGCGATTCACAGGCTTCGTAAATCGCAACTAAATAATTCCCTTTGAAAATTTAAACCGGCTATTGAAAAGTAGCCGGTTTTTTTATTATTACCTTCCTTAATTAAATATATTTCTTAATAAACAAAGAAATAACCGGGATTCTTTTTTTGATTAAAAAAAAGACAACTGTTGAAAAAAGCATGCACGATGAGATCGATTCAAAAACGGCTAAAATTTAAAAAACCGGCCATTTTTTAATAGCCGGCTTTTTTGTGTAACATCCAATCATCACGTCTTAAACTATCACCGTATCTTTTGAAATATTTTCGTTTCGGAAAACTACGGTTCCATCAAATACATCTACCAACACCGGTTTAGTTTTATCAATTGTACCACTCAATAACTTTTTACTTAATTGATTCACGATTTGTTTCTGGATCAATCTTTTTAAAGGCCTTGCACCAAACTGCGGATCAAAACCATTCTCAGCAAGATAATCGAGTGCATAATCTGTAAATTCAAGCAGCACACCACTTTTAGCCAGTTGTTCTTTCAAATCGTTCAGTTGAATTCTTATAATTTCTTTGATGTCTTTTAACATCAATGGCTGGAACATGATCACTTCATCTATCCTGTTCAAAAACTCCGGACGAATGGTTTGCTTCAACAGATCCATCACTTCACGTTTTGTATTCTCTACAACTTCTTCTTTATTCCCTTCATTTACATTTTCAAAATTTGCCTGGATGATCTGGCTTCCCATATTGCTGGTCATGATGATAATGGTGTTTTTGAAATTCACCACACGGCCTTTATTATCGGTCAACCTGCCATCATCCAAAACCTGCAATAAAATATTAAAAACATCCGGATGCGCTTTTTCAATTTCGTCCAATAAAATCACACTGTATGGCTTCCGTCGAACGGCTTCCGTTAACTGGCCACCTTCTTCATATCCCACGTATCCCGGAGGCGCTCCTACAAGCCGGCTTACAGAATGTTTTTCCTGGTATTCGCTCATGTCAATGCGCGTCATCATGCTGTCGTCATCAAATAAATATTCGGCCAATGCTTTTGCCAGTTCTGTTTTACCCACGCCGGTTGTACCAAGAAAAATAAAAGAACCAATTGGCTTGCGCGGATCGTGCAAACCAGCACTGCTTCTGCGAACCGCATCAGCAACCGCTTCTATGGCCTCATCCTGCCCGACCACTCTTTTGTGCAATTCATCTTCAAGGTTTAGTAATTTATCTTTTTCACTTTGCAACATTTTATTTACAGGAATACCAGTTGCTTTTGCTACACTTTCTGCGATATCTTCTGCATCTACTTCTTCTTTTAATAACCTTTTTTCATTGATTTCTTCAAGTTCAACGGTATGCTCGGCAATTAATTTTTCCTGGTTTTGCAGTTTGCCGTAACGGATTTCTGCCACTTTTCCATAATCACCTTCACGCTCGGCCTTTTCCGCAGCCATTTTCAAGTTTTCCATTTCGGCTTTTGCGTTCTGCACTTTTTCTACCAATTCTTTTTCCTGTTGCCATTTGGCTTTGAAGGTATCACGCTGCACAGAAAGGTTTGATATTTCAGTGTTCAGCTCTTTCAGTTTTCCTTCGTCTTTTTCTCTTTTTATTGCCTCTCTTTCTATCTCCAATTGACGGATTTGCCTTTCCAGGTTGTCCAGTTCTTCAGGCATCGAATTCATTTCAAGCCTAAGCTTGGCCGCGCTTTCATCGATCAGGTCAATTGCTTTATCGGGCAAAAAACGATCAGTAATGTAGCGATTTGATAATTCTACTGCAGCAATAATTGCTTCATCTTTTATGCGCACGTGGTGATGCGTTTCGTAGCGGTCTTTCAATCCCCTCAAAATTGAAATCGCGTCTTCTACACTCGGTTCATTCACCATTACTCTTTGAAATCTTCTTTCAAGCGCTTTATCTTTTTCAAAGAATTTCTGGTATTCATTTAACGTGGTGGCACCAATTGCTCTTAGTTCGCCACGAGCGAGTGCAGGCTTCAAAATATTGGCAGCATCCATAGCTCCTTCACCACCGCCAGCGCCGACCAAAGTATGTATTTCGTCAATGAATAAAATGATTTCTCCATCACTTTCGCCTACTTCTTTTATCACTGATTTTAATCGTTCTTCAAACTCACCTTTATATTTTGCACCCGCTATTAGAAGTCCCATATCCAGTGCATAAATTATTTTAGATTTTAAATTTTCAGGTACATCGCCACTAATAATGCGAATAGCCAAACCCTCTACAATTGCGGTTTTACCGGTACCAGGCTCGCCGACAAGGATTGGATTATTTTTAGTTCTTCTTGATAAAATATGCAACGTTCTCCTGATTTCTTCATCGCGGCCTATAACAGGATCGAGCTTGTTACTTCTCGCCAGTTCGTTCAAATTTTTCGCATATTTATTCAATGCATTGAATTGCGTTTCAGAAGTT
>JAHEZB010000060.1 GCA_023251285.1 Chitinophagaceae bacterium
TTTTTACTACAGTATTTTGGTTTACGGACCGCATAATCTGTTTATCTCATCAAATGAAAACATACAGTTGTAGTAATATTGGAACTTTCCCTCCATATAGCGTGCCATTTTTATGATAATTCTATGATAAAAATATTTCTCAATTGAGCAGGGGAAAAAAAGTGGAGAAATTTTCAAAAAATTATGAAATTGATATTAAAAGAACATACATGCATAGTATTTTTACGTACGCTGTGAAGATTTTTATTCCCACTCTTGTGCATTTTTGTCCGGCAGGGGAAACTGAAATTAGCGTTGTTAGTTTATCTGCTGCACAGTTTTCCCGTTGACGGTGTAGCGACTTGCAATAGTGAATAAATTTGTTTTGCCGCATTTTCTGAAGCATTTCCACCTTGCGAAAGCAACAGTTTTAATGCTGAATAATCTTGTTTAAGCTGCTGTTTTTTTTCTGAATCAAATAAAATTTTTTTTAAGTCGGCGGTTATTTTTTCAGGAGTAAGATCGTTTTGAATGAGTTCTTTTACCACTTCTTTATTCATAATAAGATTTACGAGCGAAATAAATTTCAGTTTTACCAACCGCTTTGCAATCTGGTAAGAAATGTTTGACGCTTTGTAACAAACAATTTCAGGAACACCAAATAATGCGGTTTCCAGGGTAGCGGTTCCAGATGTTACCAAAGCGGCCACAGACTTCATTAACAGCGAATACGTTTCATTTGAAATCACCTGTACATTTTTGTAATCTTTTATAAACCCTTCATAAAATTCGTCTTCAATGGAAGGAGCTTTTGCAACCACAAACTGATACTCCGGAAAGTTTTTTGTGGCCTGAAGCATCACGGGAAGTTTGGCTTCTATTTCCTGTTTGCGGCTCCCGGGAAGCAAAGCAATGGTGTTTTCCGAAACGCGGATTTCCGGATGATCTTTTTTAAAATCTTCTATCACTTTTACCAAGGGATGTCCGACATATTCCACTTCGAAATTCCATTTTTTATAAAAATCTTTTTCAAATGGAAGGATAACCAACATTTTATCAATGTATTTTTTGATATTTTTCACCCGGTTTTCTTTCCATGCCCACACCTGCGGAGAAATATAAAAAACGGTTTTGTAGTGATTTTCCTTAGCCCATTTGGCCATGCGCAAATTAAATCCGGGATAGTCTATGAAAATAATCACATCCGGATGAAATGCTGAAATATCATTTTTGCAAAACTTAAAATTCTTCAAAATCTCAGGAAGATTTTTAATTACTTCTGCAAATCCCATGAAAGCAAGTTCTTTGTAATGCTTTACCAATGTAGCTCCGGTGGCTTTCATTTTATCACCGCCCCAAAAACGGATTTGTCCGTTTGGATCTAACTTTTGCAGTTCTTTTATCAGATTACTTCCGTGTAAATCGCCGGAAGCTTCGCCGGCTATTAGGTAATATTTCATGCGGATGCTAATGTACGATGCAAATTGAAAAGTTAAAGGCCGGTGATGGTCTTCTTTCTTTCTGAAAAAAAATTTGAAAAGAAAACAAAAAAAGGGCAACCTTTTCAGATCGCCCTTTTTGCATTGAAATATCGATTTTAGCCGATTAATTTCACATTAACGGCATTCATGCCTTTTTTGCCATTTTGCAAGTCAAATTCCACCTTGTCATTTTCTTTAATTTCATCAATTAGTCCGCTTGCGTGCACAAATGTTTCTTTAGAAGAATCATCGTGTTTGATAAAACCGAATCCTTTTTCAGAATTGAAAAATTTAACGGTTCCTGTGTTTTTGTTGTCCATTGTGTTGTTGTTGATTATAAAAAATTAGCCGCGAAGATAGGTTTTAAAAATGGATATAAACTTCTGTGTTTTTTGATTTTGAGTTATTTAACTTTTTTGAGAAAGAAAAGGTCGTAATCCAAAGATTTTGTGGAGTTGTTTTACCTTTCTGTCTTTTTTATTTTATCCCAAAAAGTAAAATACAAACCATAATTGTATTTGAAGAATTTGTGATGTTGTGCATGATGTGCAGCGCCAATAACCCATTTTGTCAAAATATTTTTTTTGCTTTTTGGATAAATATCGATGTCAAGATGATTGATTACGCTGCTGAAAGTCATAATCGTTAACTGGATAATAATGACATAGTAATGCATGGGCAAAATCAGCAGCATTACCGGAAGAAAAATTGCCTGTAAAAATCCCTCCAAAGGATGAAATGAAAAGGCCGTAAAAGGAGAAGCAATATTGCTGTCGTGATGTACTTTATGCACAATTTTAAATATCGCCGGTTTATGCATCCAGCGGTGAATCCAGTAATAATAGGTCTCATGCAAAAGCATAAAAATAACAAGGCTTACCGGCAAATATAACCATCCGTATAAATCAATTTTGGTATAAACTTGAGTGTATCCTTTTTGCCATAGAATCGCGGTAATTGTTCCGGCAACAGAAAAAAGCAGCGAGGTTAAAACGCTCCATTTTATCTCTTTTTCAAACTGTCTTTTTTTGTATTTCTTTTTATTGATTTTTCTTGTTTCAAACTTTGCAGGAAACCATTTATAAAAGATAAAATAAAACAAACCCGCTACCAGGAAATATCTTCCGGTGATAATAACGAAGAAAATCATCGTAAGCAAAAAAAGCCATGATATGGATGTAAAGTCAGGAAGATTCATGAGTGTAAAATAAACAAATCATTGGGTATTTTCTTTGAAAAAAGATTATAATTGTGCGTATGTATAAAAATTTATTTTTCCTTATTTTATTTATTTCTCCAATTATGTTGAAAGCGCAGAAAAAGAAAAGGGCACGGGATTATGGTGTTAAAATCGGCGTAATGACAACAGGTAAATTGAACAGTATTACCGACGTTGCCGGTGTAAAAGTTGGCCAGACGACTTTGATAAAAGGTGATTCAATTCGTACCGGCGTAACCGCGATTTTGCCGTATGATGGAAATATTTTTCAGCAAAAGGTTCCTGCTGCCGTGTTTGTTGGAAATGGCTTTGGCAAACTTGCGGGAAGCACACAAATAAATGAATTGGGGAATATCGAAACTCCGATTATTTTAACGAATACGTTCAATGTTTCTACAGCGATGGATGCATTGATAGAATACACATTAAATGAAAAAGGAAATGAAAATGTAGCATCTGTAAATGCGGTGGTTGGAGAAACGAACGATGGCTTTTTGAATGACATTCGGGGAAGACATGTAACCAAAGAAGACGTTTTATCAGCAATAAAAAATGCAAAAGAGGGCAGGGTAGAAGAGGGTGCGGTTGGCGCCGGAACAGGAACGGTTTGTTTTGGATTTAAAGGTGGCATCGGCACTTCTTCCAGGAAATTGCCTGCTGGTTTGGGAGGATATACGATTGGTGTTTTGGTACAAACGAATTTTGGTGGAGTATTACAAATCGATGGAGTGCCGGTAGGGCACGAACTGGGAAAATTTAGTTTCAGTAATGAGCTTTTAAATAATGTGGATGGTTCGTGTATGATCATCGTAGCAACTGATGCTCCTTTGGATTATCGCAATCTCTTACGGCTCGCAAAGCGTGCGATTATTGGTATGGGGAAAACCGGCGGCATTGAATCAAATGGAAGCGGAGATTACGTTATTGCTTTTTCGACCGATACAGCTTCGCGTATTCCTTATGCAGCAAAGCAACGAATAATGCAGATTCCTGTTTTGCAAAATGATGACATGTCACCTTTGTTTATGGCAACCATTGAAGCGACAGAAGAAGCAATTATTAATTCTTTGTTTGCAGCAAAAACGACCACAGGAAGAAATGGCAATAAAGCAGAATCTTTGCCGCTGGAAAAAGTAATTCCTATTATGGAAAAATACAACCGCATCCAAAATCAATAATTATTTACCGGTAATCAAATGAATATCGGTAATTTCTGTTTTGGAATTTCTTTGAAAAAGCAAATTTTTTTTCTTCTTTGGAAAAAGGAAAATTTGTTGTCAGAAACACATTTGAAAATCGCTTTTTACAATTTGTTCTTACTTTTATTTTTTACAAATCTTAAAGAAATAGCATGAACTACTGGCTGGTAAAATCGGAACCTTTTAAATATAGTTGGCAACAATTTTTAAAAGATAAAAAAACACATTGGGATGGTGTTAGAAATTATGCAGCAAGAAACAATTTGAGAGACATGAAAAAAGGTGATGAAGTTTTTTTTTATCACAGCAATGAAGGAATGGAAATCGTTGGGATTGCCATGGTTGTAAAAGAAGCATACCAGGATCCAACGACTGAAGACAAAGATTGGGTAGTTGTAGATTTGAAGCCGGTAAAATCTTTGAAAAAACCAGTGGCTCTTACTGATATTAAAGCCGAACAAAAGTTTGAGAGTATGGAATTGGTGAAAAATTCAAGGCTATCTGTACAAAAAGTAACTCCTGACGAATGGAAATTAATCATGAAAATGAGTGGAGCAAAATGATCTTTATCTGATACCTTTTCTCTATCTCATTTTGTAAATTTTAAAAAGATCTTTATTTTGAAAAAGAATCTCATCGTACTTACCGGAGCCGGAGTCAGCGCTGAAAGCGGATTGAAAACTTTTCGCGACAGTGATGGATTATGGATGGGATATGATGTGTACGAGGTAGCTTCGCCGCAAGGTTGGCAAAAAGATCCGGAATTGGTTTTAGATTTTTATAACGAAAGAAGAAAAGAAGTGGCTAAAGCTTTGCCAAATGCTGCACACAAGGCAATTGCCGATTGGCAAACTGATTACAATGTCATTGTTATTACACAAAATATTGATGATCTGCACGAAAGAGCCGGTTCAAAAAACGTAATTCATCTGCATGGAGAAATTTTTAAAATGCGCAGCGAAAAGGATGAAAATACTTTTTATGAAATAAGAGATGAGATACATTTAGGTGAAAAAGCTTCTGATGGTTCTCAATTACGGCCGCATGTAGTATGGTTTGGAGAACAGGTTCCAATGATCGAAAAGGCGGCTGCAATTTTACAAACAGCAGACATATTTATGCTCGTGGGAACATCACTGCAGGTATATCCTGCTGCAGGTTTGATAGATTTTTTACCGGCAGGAATTCCTAAATATATTATTGATAAAAATCCGCCTGCTGTTGCCCGTCCCGATAATTTTATCATTATTAAAAAACCGGCAACAGCAGCGGTAGAAGAAGTGAAAACATTAATTAGCTAATACGCCAAGTTGTTGATTGGCGAGCTGACTTCCAAGAATTCCGGTTTCTTTTACGTTGGCAACCATCGTAAATCCCAGAGAAGGCAAGTCAACTTTAGTTGGTGAGTTTTTAACCATCACAATCTGCCCGTCAAGTAAATAAGACATTTTTTGGTTTTCAGGTATCTGAACTTTCGTATTCAGCTTTTCTAAGCGGATGTCATGTTGTTTGTTTGTAAATTCCCTGATTGCGTTTATTTCCTCTTCATTAATGGTGGCCGGTTTGCCTTTCCAGTACAATACGCCACTTATTTGTTTGCTTAATGAAGTAATTTCTGTAGCCGTGCACTTTACAAAAACGTAAGCATTAAACACAGGTTCAAACGTAATCGTTTTCCTGAAAATGCTCCTTGTAACTTTATAGTTTAACGGACAAAAATTTTCAATCCTTTTTTTAGTAAGTAAAAGTGAAACTTTTCTTTCGCAGCGTGGTTTCGTGTACACTGCATACCAATTCTTCTGCATTTTTAATGGTTTTTTAAATTTGCAGTAATTCAAAGGAATCAAATTGATACATTCAGAAGAAAAGCTGGGGAGGCTATCTTAAAAATATATTAGATTATGTTGAACGAATGAGAATATAATGCCAATTTGTTTTTGTTGTTCCTTCAACTTGTACAGCTAGCGTCAGTACTATCATACATTTATTTTTCAAATATAAGAAGATTTAAAGAATAAAATGCAGCAGGTAAAAAATTCCTCAGTCGTGGCGAGAAGTTGGGGAACTTCCTATTTTTCAGCAAGCAATTCATTTACGATCTTATTGAATTTATTTTTAAATTCTGCATAATGCGCTCCTGTTGCAGGACCGGAAAAACCACTGTCAATTTTCCGGATCTTTCCTTTTTTATCGACAAAAATTGTTGTGGGAAAAGCATTAATCGATGCTAATTGAGGTAAGGTTTTTTGTGCCCTTAGTGAATCAGAAACTGTTACACCTGTTATCAAGATTGGGTATTGAACATTAAATCTTTTTTTGAATGGTTGTAATGCTTTTTGCGATTCTTTAAAATCAGTCGTACGTTCATAAGCAAGTCCAATCACTTCTACACCGCGATCATGATTTTTGTTGTAATAATCGCTTAAAAATTTTGTTTCATCCATGCAATTCGGACACCAGGAACCAAGGATCTGAATCACTACAACTTTCCCCTGGTATTTTTGATCATTAATAGAAACTGAGGTTCCATCGTTGCTGTTTGGAAAAGAGAAATTTAACTTGCCAGAACCGGGTTTTATTTTTGTTTCGCCAAAACCGTCTGCTACTGTTGCTTGGTCATTTTTCACTGCATTCCAATCCTGGATACTTCTTGCACCGGAATAAAATTTACCACCCGATATATTTTTATTGTCATCAATTTTTGCAGTAAATAGAAAGGCATGGGCGCCATCAAAGGTGGATAATTTTAAACTGTCACCACTTACTATTCCATCAAGATAACGGTAATCGCCAGTCGGATCCAGAAATGTTCCTGATAGATGAGTTCCTTCCTGTTTAAATTCTGCAACAATCGTATCCGCATTATTGTCCGTTTTAAATTCTGTTACCCATCTTCCGGAGATATTTGCAACGGGAGGCGCCGAAACTTCAAATCTTTCTTTCTTGTTATAAGCGGCCTTGAAAGGTAACGTCTGCACTCTTTCACCATATTTTTTCACCCAAATTCCTTCTAAATTTCCTTCCTTATTTACTTTCGCTTTGAAGCTCGATTCAAAAAAAGGCATTTCAATAAATACAGAATCAGTGCGCGTTTCAATGCTGTCAACCAACAAATGTTCTTTCCCATTTATAACATAAATAATCTTTTTCCCTGCACTGTCTTTGCTTTGAAAATTAAAAACGATCTGTTGCCCGTCCGGACGTAAAATGCTTGCCCGCCAGTATCCATTTTTTAATTCATTTGATTTTGCCGACCAATGAATAGACGCGAAGGAAATAGCCAAAAAGCAAAAGGCAATTGCAATTTTAAAAGGAACAATTCTTCTTTTTTTCATCATTATTTTTTCTTCTTTTTATAATCAGATTTACAAATTAATCCAATAATTCTGTTTGAAATTATTACTGCCGCCGTTTTTTAATTCAATTAACTATTGAAATAAAAACGGCGGCCGTTCTTTTTATTTAACATGAAAGCATAATCTCATTTTTGATTTTTTTTAAAGTAAAAGTGTGTAGCAGTGACGAATAAACGAAAATAGAAAAGAAGGAAAGTTGTGTTTGTTTTTATTTTTTTCAAGCAGTAAAGCAACTTTTATCGGAAACTTCTCTTTAACAAAAACCTGCGATTTTGAAAAAAGTTGTGTTTTAATAGAATGTCTTACAATCCGGTAAACAAACTTTTATTGTGAATTCTTATTTTTATTAAAAAAAAATGGATAGCAACATACTCAATTCTTTGCAATTTTATTGTAACTCACAGAGATTCCTTTGATCAGAGAAGAACTGAAACCCTGGTGTTCCATTTCGTTCAAACCTGCAATGGTACAGCCTTTTGGCGTGGTTACTTTATCTATTTCCTGTTCTGGATGTGTTCTTTTTTGTAATAACAATTCTGCAGCGCCTTTTACAGTTTGTTCTACGATCAGGTTTGCTGTTGCCACATCAAATCCAATTTCGATTCCCCCTTGTATGCTTGCACGAATGAAGCGCATGGCATATGCGGTGCCGCAAGCGCCAAGGATTGTAGCAGCTTCCATTAGTTTTTCATCAATTACAACTGCTTTTCCTAAAGTAGAAAATATTTTTTCTACCAGATCAATTTCTTCTGCCTGCGCATTTGTATAACTGATGCAGGTCATACTTTCCTGGATGGAAATCGCTGTATTGGGCATCGCCCTGAAAACGGGAATTTTCTTTTCAATAATTTCATTGATGTCTGCAATTAAAACTCCGGTAACTACGGAGACCAAAATATGTTTTTCAGTAAGTGCGGTTTTAAAAGTATTCAATACATCACTTACCTGGTAAGGTTTTACAGCCAGGATTACCAGTTGACTGTTGCGCACTGCTTCTGCATTTTCAGAAGTTATTTTTACGCCTTTTTCTTTTAAACCTTCTAGCGTTTCGATTTTTCTTTTTGTAACAGTGATGTCGGAAGCTTTGCAAAATTTGCTTTTTAATAATCCTTCCGCGATTGCAGTTCCTAAATTTCCGCCGCCAATGATGGCAATTTTTTTGGCCATGAGTGTATTTTAATATGAATCTTTTGGTTCTCCTTCAAAAGGTGGAAAGAAGAAAA
>JAHEZB010000061.1 GCA_023251285.1 Chitinophagaceae bacterium
ATCATCAGTTTGATATTGGCCCATTTGTTTATGCAAAGAAAACTTTAGGCAATCTTGAAATAGCAGGCGGAGTCAGGTATGATGTAAGAAATTTTAGTAACCAGGGATTATATAGTGCGAGAAATCCTGTTACAGGATTTGACCATGTTGTTACCGGCGCCGATACAATTGGTGCAGAACATCCATTTTCTTCTTACAAGCATACTTTTTCAGGAGCAAGTGGAAGCCTTGGCTTGTCTTATAAAATTAATAATCAGTTTAGTATCAAAGCCAATATTGGCAGAGGTTACCGTGCACCGAATATTTCTGAAATTTCTTCTAATGGTGTGCATCCGGGCACAAATATGTACCAGATTGGAAATACGGATTTCAAACCTGAATTCAGTTTGCAGGAAGACGCAGGCATTGAATTTAATTCAACCCATGTAACGATTAATGCGGATGTTTTTAATAACAACATTCAAAATTATATTTACAATCAGAAGCTGCAAAACTCTGTGGGACAGGATTCAGTGATTGTACCGGGAAATCAGACTTTCAAGTTTGTAGCGGCAAAAGCGAATTTATATGGAGGCGAATTAAGCGTTGACATTCATCCGCATCCATGGGATTGGCTGCATTTCGAAAATTCACTTTCTGTCGTTTATGCAACGAATAAAGGTGTTCCGGGAGAGGAAAAAATTTCAGACAGTGCCAGATATTTACCTTTTATTCCGCCATTGCACACCATGTCAGAATTACGGGCGAATATCAAAAAGATTGGAAATGGTTTTGCAAATGCTTTTATAAAAGTTCAGTTTGAAATTTACGCAAAACAAGACCGGGTTTATCTTGAAAATAATACGGAAACACCAACTGCAGGTTACCAGTTATTCAATGCGGGATTCGGTTCGGATATTTTGAACAAAAAAGGGAAGCCGATGTTTAATATTTCTTTCTTTGGAAATAATTTGTTCAACGTGGCTTATCAGTCAGGCCTGAATCGTTTGAAATATTTTGAACCTTATCCGAATAATTTTACAGGCCATAACGGTATTTATAATATGGGCAGAAATTTCAGTGTACGTATAGATGTGCCTTTGAATTTTAAAGGGTAATATCATCGATGCGGTTCAATGATTTTATAAAGTAAAAACTGTAATAAAAAAACAGGAAAAACAGGTATTTCTTTGTTCGCTGTAGAGTCACATCATTCCTTCATCAGCAAAGCTGTAATATCCTTCATCACTCACGATGAGATGATCCACCACTTCTATATCAAGCAGTTTTCCGGCGCTCTTTAGCCTCGCGGTAATTTCTTCATCAGCCCTACTTGGGCGGAGGCTTCCGGAAGGATGATTATGACAAAGAACCATTGAAGTTGCCTGCACTTCCAGGGCTTTTAAAAAAATGATTCTGGGATCTACAATCGTATGATTGATCCCGCCTTTGCTGATTACTTCAAAATGTTTAACCTTGTTGGATTTGTTTAAAAAGACGATGGCAAAAACTTCATAAGGATAATCTTTTAAAGAACTTTTTAAAAAAGCAGCAAGCTGCCCGCTCGAAGTTAAACGCGTTTTCACCAGGTTGTCGGTACCATGCCTTCTTCTCCCCAATTCGAGAGCCGCCACCAGCGTCACCGCCCTTGCTTCCCCAATTCCATTTACCGTCATCATTTCTTTTATAGAAATTTTGCCCAATTCGTCCAGGTTATTTTTCCCGAGGGCCAAAACCTTTTTCGCCACATCAATAGCGCTGTCCTTTCCGCTTCCTGAGTTTATCAAAATGGCCAGAAGTTCGGAATCGCTCAGGCTTTCTTTTCCTTTAGTTAAAAGTTTTTCGCGCGGACGGTCATCTATTGCCCAGTTTTTGATAGAGGTGGAAGAATTGTTAGGACTTTCCATGACTTTCAGTTTATTTCCAAAAATATTAATTATAATTTCGCCAAACTAATTATTTGCTTCACAATTATTTCTATATGCATCCTAATGTAAAAATCTTTTCGGGAACCGGTTCACAGTATCTGGCGAAACAAATTGCTTTAAGATTCGGAGAACCTCTGGGCAAAATAAATATTCAAAAATTCAGCGATGGAGAGATTGGAGTGGAATATTTGGAAAGTATCCGCGGTCAGTTTGTTTTTTTGATCCAAAGCACCTTTGCACCTACTGATAATTTAATGGAACTGCTGCTGATGATCGATGCAGCCAAACGTGCATCTGCGTATAAAGTAATCGCGGTAATTCCGTACTATGGCTATGCGCGCCAGGATAGAAAAGATAAACCACGTGTGGCAATTGGTTCCAAACTGGTTGCCAACATGATTGTTGCCGCCGGCGCTGACCGCGTAATCACAATGGATTTACATGCTCCGCAAATTCAGGGATATTTTGATATTCCGGTTGATCACCTGGATTCATCGGCAATTTATATTCCTTACATCGAAGATCTGAATCTTGAAAATCTCACCTTCGCTGCGCCTGATGTAGGAAGTGCAAACCGGATCAGAGAGATCGCCAGTTATTTTGAAGTAGATATGGTAATTTGCGATAAGCATCGGAAGAGAGCCAATGAAATTGCGAGCATGGTTGTAATTGGCGACGTGACTGACAGGAATATTGTGTTGATTGATGATATCTGCGATACCGGCGGCACGCTATGTAAAAGTGCAGGATTATTAATAGAAAAAGGTGCTCGAAGTGTAAGAGCTTTTTGTACACACCCGGTGCTCAGTAATGGCGCTTATCAAAATATTGAAAACAGCGTGCTGGAAGAATTGGTGGTGTGCAATACGATACCAATAAAAAAGAGGATTGATAAAATAAAGGTCGTTTCCGTTGCCGATCTTTTCGCCATTGCTATTCGCAATGCTTACGAAAATAAAAGCATCAACAGCCTTTTTATCAGGAGTAAAATACACAAGAAAAACCTTGCGGGATGAGCGCTCGAGGTTAAAGGTTCAAGTTCGGAACGAGCAAAGTTGAACATTGATTATTGAAGATTCAATTCTCACTTCAAAATTATTATTCTTAATCCTGAATGCGGTCCTTCGTAACCTCATTATTCACCACTCTCCAGATATTCAATGGGTTTTCATTTTTCAATGCATCGGGTAGAAATTTATTTTCCCAATTTTGAAAAGCAACAGGCCTTGCAAAACGTTTGATTCCATCTGCTCCTACCGAGGTGAAACGAGAATCTGTAGTAGCGGGAAATGGTCCGCCATGCTGCATGCTGAGGCATACTTCAACACCGGTTGGCACACCATTTAATATAAATCTTCCACAAATATCTTTTACTGATTCGAGCAATGCAGGATTACCGGTAAGATCATTGTCGGTTGCCATTATTGTGGAAGTTAATTGTCCTTCCAGGTTTCGTGCTATTTCAACCATTTCGCCTAAATCTTTACAGGAAACAACGAGTGAAAAAGGTCCGAAAACTTCCTGATGCAAGACCGGATTTGCAAGAAAAGTTTCTCCTTTTGTAGTCGCGATCGTAGGCGTGCCTTCATTTTCTTTTGTTGCGATGTCCGAGCTGGAAACCATTGTCACATTCTTTTGTTGCAAAGCATTGTTTCTTTTCTCTCCAAATGCTTTTGCTATTCCCGCATGAAGCATTTTTGCAGGTGCAATTTTTTGAATTTCTTTTCCCAGTAAAGAAACAAATTCTTGCAATTCTTTACTTTCAATTCCAATGATCAAACCCGGATTTGTACAAAACTGTCCCACACTTTGCGTAATAGAAGCAGCATACATTTTTGCTATTTCTTCACATGATTGCTTTAGTTTTTCAGGCAATAAAAAAACCGGATTGATGCTTCCCATTTCTGCAAAAACAGGGATTGGAACCTTTCTTTGATTTCCCCAATCAAACAACTGTTTTCCACCTCCAAATGATCCGGTAAAACCGACTGCACTTGTGCGTGGATGCATCACCAAAAATTTTCCAACTTCCACTGACGCGCCGTGAATGTGCGCAAAAATTCCTTTTGGCATTTTGCATTTCTCTACTGCTTTTAAAATTGCATTCGCCACCATTTCCGAAGTTTCTGCATGAGCAGGATGCGCTTTTACGATTACAGGACATCCGGCAGCAAACGCACAAGCCGTATCGCCGCCCGCGGTAGAATAAGCAAAGGGAAAATTGCTGGCGCCAAAAACGACTACCGGGCCAAGAGGAACGAGCATTTTCCGGATGTCGTGAGTCGGCGGTTTTTTATCAATATTCGCTGTGTCTATAGTTGCTTCCAGCCATTTTCCTCTTTCACCTGCTTCTCCGTATTGATTTAATTGAAAGACTGTTCGGGACAGCTCACTTAGTAATCTCGGTTCAGGCAAATTGGTTTCGCGTGTTGCTGTTTTAATTAATTCATCAGCATTATCTTGCAACTCCGTTCCTATTGCCCGCATAAACTCTGCCCTGGTTTTTAAAGACATATTTCTATATTCATGAAACGCTTTCCACGCTGCTTCCATGGCTATATTAATCTCTTCTGTTGTTGCATCTTTATACATATGACATGTTTTTTGCGTAAAATGAAATGCAATTAAAGTACTCTTTTTTTCAGAAAATAATTTACCAAATAGGGAATCGCTGGCAATTTTATTCTCAGTAAAAGGAGAAATAAGTTGAATTTATATTTATAAAAAGATTTATTTAACCTAACAGGTAAGTTATTATCATCAAAAATCCGGCACTGATAATTGCATCATTCGACAGTTACTGATTTTGCCAGGTTTCTCGGCTTATCTACATCACAGCCTTTGGCAATTCCAATATAATAAGAAAGCAATTGCAGAGGAATGACGCTTAAAAGTGGCGCTACCACTTCATTTGCGGGTGGCACAAAAAATACATCGTCAGCCATCGAAGGAATAATATCGTCCCCTTCGGTAATGATGGCGATCACTTTACCTTTCCTGGCTTTTATTTCCTGGATATTGCTCACAATCTTTGCATGATATTCATCTTTTGTAGCCACAAAAACTACCGGCAGATTTTTATCCACCAAAGCGATCGGCCCGTGTTTCATTTCTGCTGCCGGATAACCTTCTGCGTGGATGTAAGAGATTTCTTTCAGTTTTAACGCACCTTCCAGCGCAATGGGGAAATTATAGCCGCGTCCCAGGTAAAGTGCATTAATCGCATCTTTATATTTTTCTGCAATCGGTTTTATCAGGTTTCCATCTTTTAAAATCGCAGCTACTTTTTCCGGAATATTTTCCAATTCTACTAAAAGTTCGCTATATCTCGATTCTTCAATTGTTCCTTTTTCTTTCGCAATTTTTAATGCGATCATCATGAACACCGCCAACTGGGCAGTAAACGCTTTTGTTGACGCAACGCCGATCTCCGGACCGGCGTGTGTGTAAGCGCCTGCATCAGAAACACGCGAGATGGAAGAGCCTACGACGTTTACAATTCCAAAAATAAAAGCGCCTTGTTGTTTGGCTTTTTCAATTGCGACCAAGGTATCTGCAGTTTCGCCACTTTGTGAAACAGCAATAATTACATCGCCTTTATTGATAATCGGATTTCTGTAACGAAACTCTGATGCGTATTCTACTTCTACCGGAATGCGGCACAGTTCTTCAATAATATATTCTGCTTCCAAGGCCGCATGCCAGCTGGTACCACAGGCAATAATAATATAGCGGGGCGCATTAATCAGCGCTTCAATGTGATCCTCTATACCTTTCATGGTAATGGTTCCTTTCTCAGCATCTAATCTTCCGCGGAGACAATCATAAATAGTTGCCGGTTGTTCATAAATTTCTTTAAGCATAAAATGATCGTAACCACCTTTTTCTATTGCCGCCAGTTCAATATCCAGCTTGCTGATGTAAGGCATTTGTCTTTCATTGCCGAGATTTTTCAGAATAAGTTCGCCCGATTTTATTATGGCAATTTCATAATCATTTACGTACACTACTTCCTTGGTGTATTCAAGCATCGGCGTCGCATCAGATCCGAGGAAGTGCTCGTCTTTTCCAATTCCAATAACCAGCGGGCTTCCTTTGCGGGCTGCAATTATCGTATCCGGATTGTTTGCATCAAGCAGCAAAATAACATAAGCACCGGAGACCCTTTTCAAAGCAATTCGAACCGCTTCTTCTAACGCGCATTCGGTATTTTTTTGAATATCTTCAATAAAATTCAAAAGGACTTCTGTATCCGTTTCGCTTTTAAAAGTGTAACCTTTTTTTATCAATTCTGCCTTTAACTGAGCATAATTTTCAATGATGCCATTGTGAATCATGGCAAGCTTTCCGTTGTTGCTTTTATGCGGATGTGCATTTACATCGCTCGGCTCGCCATGGGTAGCCCAGCGTGTGTGGCCGATACCAATATGCGCATTTACAGGTTTCCCAATTAATGACTCTTCCAGTTCCGCAACCTTTCCCTTTTTCTTAAAAACCTCCAATCCATTTTCGTTGATAAGTGCAATTCCGGTACTGTCGTAGCCACGGTATTCCTGCCTTTTAAGACCTGTAATGATAATGGGATACGCTTCCCTCGGCCCGATATAACCAACTATTCCACACATAAATTTTCAATTTTTTTTATTGCACAAAATAAGCAAAAAGTGCATATTCAATAATTTTTTGAAAGAAGACTGAACCTATTGATATAAGCTTGAATCAGGTTTGGTTGTATTACAGTAAAGCAATAAATAATCGGAAGTTTTGTTTTTATTAATTAAAAAAGCACCTGTAATAATGAAGGTGCTTTTTTAATTTGTGCCTTTTAAATCATTTTATTCTTCTCTTCTTACAGGTTTCAATTCTCCTACAGCGTGGGCAGGATTTGCTACGTTTATTTCACTATTTTGTCTAACTATTTGCCTGGTTGGTTCTTCTGCCCGTCGAATTTGATTTATTTGCGGGTTATTCGCCGGAGCCGTATTACTAAACCTTCTCACAGGTGCTGTCGGAGCTGGGTTATTATTTTGTTCAGGATTTAGTTGCTGATCCTTTCTTACAGGTTCCCTTGATATGTTGTTATCAGGAGCAGCATTCCTGTTTGCCGGTTCACTTTGAGTCTCACGAAATACTCTACGTGGAGGAGTGTTTTCTGTCGGACTGTTTTGAGGTTCAGTATTTCTATTTACGGGATTTTGCTGAATCTGGTTTTGTTGTTGCTGATATTCGGGAGAAACTCTTCTCGGTGTATTCTGATTATCCGGTATTACTCTCTGTGGCATATTTACAGGTGGTTCATTCCGGTTAATCTGCGGAGTTTGTTCTTTTGGAAATTGTCTCACCGGAGCAGATTGCTGATTATTTACGTCATTTCTATTAGGAACATTATTCTGTGGAGTCCTACTCTGATCAGGAGTTATCACTCTTTGTGGACGCCCGTTTGAACTATTTGTAGCAGCCTGGTTCACAATGGGTCTGTAAACCCGCAATGTATTATTAGTGATCTGCGGAGCTCCTGGTTTGCTTGCCTCGGCCAAATTATATTGCCTGATTCTGTTACCGGTAGTTTGTTCTACTTCTCTTACCGGAGGGCCTGGATTATAAGCAGAACGAGTGCCCCTACCATTATTGATAACTGTATTGTTATTAATGATGGTTGTATTGTTTATAATCGTTACATTCCTCGATGGATTTACATAGTAATTGTTAAGACGTGCACTGCTGATGTAACGACTTGGCACAAATGCCCAATCATTATATGGAATGGAACCAACAGAAATGTCTGGGTTCATTCCGGGCCCTAAAGGAGCCCAACCATAATAATCCCCTCCTCCCCGCCAGCTAACCCATGCCGGTGCCCACTCATAACCGGGAACCCACATCCAGCCATAAGACATATCCTGCATCCATCTCCCATAGTGGAACGGTGCCCAGCCCCAATTGTAATCAGAGGCCCAAGTCCATCCATAATTGGTATATACCCAATGTCCATTGGTATAATAAGGGCGGAAACCGGGTTGAGAAGGGATCCAGACATCACCATATCCGCCATAGTTCACCCAGTTGCCATAAGGGCTGAGATCGTTGTAAAATTGCTGATATGTAATTTGTTGCTGTTGTTGCTGTGAATATGTTTGCTGTTGTTGCTGTGAATATGTTTGATCATAATCATCCGGGTTCCCCTGGTAATACCTGGAACTCGTACAAGAAGAAACCCCGATAAGGATCAGAAATAATGAGATGTTGTATAAATGTTTCATGATTTTCCTGTTTATATGTCAGACTGCAAAAAATTGATCAGGTTAAAAAGATTTGAAGATCAAAGGTTTTGTTTAACGCCTTATTAACGGAAATATTAAATCAAATCTTGTGCTAACAATTTTGCATGGAAAAATTTAATATAACATGAACAAAAAATCAAAAATGTTTTTATTTCTTACGTAAAATTTCATAACGTCCGTTACTAAAAAAATTAGGAAATCAGTATCAAAAAAAGTATCTTCGTTGTATGTCAACTTATAGAGA
>JAHEZB010000062.1 GCA_023251285.1 Chitinophagaceae bacterium
ACCAGGCGACTGGATGAAATTTGCCCATGCCATTTCCTTTTTTGTCTGCCCATTCCACTTTGGGATTGTATGTTGATTCATCTACAGCAAGAATGTAATTAAGTCCCGTAATCTCTTCAGGGCCGAATTCATACCATTCATCTGTCCACCATTTATTGCCTGCAAATCCTTGTAAGCCAGGGAATGTATTGTCAACAATATTCATCCGCGCTGTTTGAATGGCAGGATGAATATGAAACATTCTGCCCACCAGTTTTCTGTACCAATCCCAACCATATTCTGTATCTGAAGCGCTATGAATTCCTACAAATCCTTTACCCCTTTGAATAAAGCGCTCGATGGCTTTTTGCTGGGCAGAATCAAAGATATCGCCGGTGGTATTTAAAAAGATAATTACCTGGAATTGCTTTAAAAAATCATCATTAAATACTTTGGGATCTTCAAACAACTTGAGATTAAAATTATTTTTTTTAGCAAGCTCCTGCAACGCCAAAACTCCTGCATTGATAGATTCATGTTGAAATCCGCGTGTCGTGGTTATCAACAGCGCTCTGAATTGTGCCTGCGCTGATGCGATCGAATAAACAGACTGAAAAACCATAAGAATTAAAAGATTTTTTAGAATTTTCATGATGAAGTTTGTTATCAAAAAAGGAATTATTTATAAAAATAGTATTATTTCCCCTGTTACTCATAATCGTATCGAATTATGTATTAGCAGTAAACGAACAATTATCGTTTATTTTGATTTTAATAAAAAGCGTTTTCTTACTGAAACTGATATGGTCAAATGTCTATGTATCGAATTTTTGATAAATAAAATGCCTCTTCTAAAAATATTAAAGGGCCTCCTTTCGAAGGCCCCGGTCATGAAAATGGGACGGATTAATACACTTTAAACCTATTTACTCAAATACCCAAAAAGACCATGAGTTTCTTCGGCCGGCCCGGCAGTAAAATACAAGTGTAGTGGATTAGCCTTAGGAACATTATTTTCAAGCGCCCACAGGCCATCAATGATGATGTCATGGCCGTGTTTATCTTTCAAGGTGCCAATATATTCACCATCGTCCTTGTAAACATTAATGCGCCCGTCTCCAAAGTTTCCTATTAAAATGGTATTTGGAACACTGTAAAAACCTGGCGCCGCCGCCACGATTCCCCACGGCGAATTAAGAGCCCCGCGTGATGTAAATCGTTGTAATAATTCACCTTTTGCACTAAAAACATCGACATAACCATTGCCTGCTCCTTTTTGGTCGTCCATATTGTCCGGCGCTTTGTGTTTTGCATAGGTAACAAATAAGTTTCCATCAATATTCCTGATATTGAATGGTGCATAATCGTTGGGGATATTTTTATCTGCAAATCCCTTTTCTTTCACATACGCAAAGGTGCTGTCGAAGACATCGATCTTTCCTTTTTTAAAATTGGCAGCATACAAGAAATTTCCTGTACCATCATTTGCCATTGCAAGGCCTTTATAAACTGCCTCCTGGTGCGAACGGTCCACAACAGTAATGGCTGCTGTGCCTCCGTTCCAGGCAGAAATGGTTCCGTCTTCGCCGACAAAAATAAACCGGGCAGGTTTTCCATTTGCCGGAATAACAAAACCGGAAGTACCGTTAAAAACCTGTCCTGTTGGTGCTCCATTTCCGCCCTGGATCATCACATTTGGAATTACCGTCATTCCGGCGGTATCATAAATAACCGATAAACTGGTATGGTTTGCCGAAATCCATATTGGGCTGGTGGCAGAAAAAGAAATGCCCCACGGATTAACGAGGCTGGGATCGATTCTTGCTGCGCCATAACCCGCTGTATCTGCAACAAGATTCGTTTGATTGTAACCATCTATAAAATTATGCACTGTTTCCAGCTTTTTACAACCATTCAGGGCCATTAAAATTGCTGTCAAAATAAAAACGCTTTTTAAAGCGGGTGGAATGAATCCGGTGATAAAATTTTTCATTTTCTTTGATTTTAATATTGATGAAATAAAAACAGATACCCGTTTAATATTGTGGTTTCAAATGAAAAAATGACCGTTTCCTCACTATTTCAAAAAAACATTCTTATGGACTTTTATAATCGCAGGAAAATACTGGTTGGTTGCTTCAAAATGTGCAGTCATGAAAAAATGACGAAAAACAAAAAAGGCGGTTTCTTAAACGAATGAGATACTGATAGAAAAGAATACGGAGGTTAATTTTCGATTTTTTAAAATGATCAGAAGTTCTATAAATAGTGTGGGCTGCAAAATGATATAATAAAAAAAAGCACAGGCTTTCGAGCCTGTGCCAAGGTGAAAAACCATGATCGTTTTGAAGAAAGACTGTCTATATTAACGCAATAATTGCCACAACAGCCGCCTGCGCCGCGGCTTTTGCTATTGTAGTAATGGTATCTTGCAAATCTGAAGCGAAAATATCCTGGGCGCTGGTTTTAAAAGTGCAGGAGGCGCTGTTTATCTGAATCCAGTTATCACGTACTGCCGGATTGTTTACGTTTTCATTCCAGTCATGATTCCTGTTTGGTGACCCAAAAAGATCGGAACCTGTTCCATCGGTATGTCCTTTATGTACCAGAGAATAACCGGTGCCTGAAGATGTCATCACTACGGCAATTACTGTAACGGTATATGGACTATAACCACTGTCATGAAGATGGCCGCTAAAATTGCAATCGCCGTTTTTATTTAAAATCACCTTCACGTTGCCGCCAAGTGCAGTTCCATCGCTGAAAAAAATATTTCCTTCCCAGGTTTTGCTGTCCTCGACAACAATTGCGCCAGTAGAGGCTGTCCAGTAAATGGCTTTTTGTTGAAAATAACTGATTCTCCCGATGCCATCCGGCGCATTCATTTCATCAGATGTAGGATAACCCAATTCCGATCTTTCCCACGCGAGGCTTGCCCAAAGATTCCTTATGGCGCCATAAATCGCGTGTGCGCCTGTTGAGGGATGCCAGTAAATCGATTTGCCATCGGTGAAATGATTGTATCTCCCTACCGTATCCGGTGTAGCTGTTTCATCTGTAAGTGGCAAACCGTAATTTTCCCTTCCCATTTCTACCCATTTCTTATAAATATCGCCATGAATTTCAAAAACTTTCAGAGGAGATAATTGTGTCACAATAATAACGCCGCCTTGATAATTCTGAAAATAGGCAGATAAATTGCTCAACTCCTGAACCTGGGAGATTGGGTTACCAAGCATTCCATGTAAACTGTCGGCTTTGGCTTTAATAGCATTGGCCGCAATTTGCTCCGGCAACAGCCTTATTTTATCTTTTATTTTATCTACCGGAAAATCTTTAGAGGTAAAAACGTCTTTTTTTAAAGAACTGATTGAGTTTGCCATAATTTTTAAGTTTTAATCCTGTAAATCTAACGGCGCTTTCATCAGTAGAAAATTATAGTTTATGTGGTTATTTAGTAATCAAAAAAGCCAGTAAAGCGATATTTGGTTACTGGTATTTCCCATTTTAACTTGTTTATAGTTTATATAAAATGATACATTTTTAATATTCTCTCAAACATATAACGATCATTTTTTTTTAAAGTAAAAGAAATCGGTGTAAATTTTTTGACCTCTAACAATTAAACTGCCGGAGATGATGTCCGTATAATTATAGACAAAATAGCCGATCTTCTGCCGGGTCATCTTTTCAAAAAAGGGCTGGATCATGGAGGGATTTGAAAATTCCTAATACCCTTAAATGCTGGAAATTCATTTCCTCTTTTCAGTAGCTAAATCGCCACTTTTTTCATTCGTTAAAAGTGCAGGAACCGTTGAAATATTTCTTCTTAATGCCGACCGTAACAGGTACGACATCGACTATGATTGTATCTGACTTATTCTTTGTTTTTAAAAAATGAAAAAGCGAAATATTGCACGTTATCTCTCTTTAATCTTACAAATCCGCTGATAAATCCCGCTAGTTATGCTTCCCGTCTTTCCATTGCCAATAGTAATCCCGTCAATTTCGAAAACGGGTAAAACATTTTTGGTTGTACTCGTGATAAAAGCCTCCTTCGCAGTTTTAAGATCTTCAAGCGTGACGTTGGTTTCTCTAACATCCAGATCAGACAAACCAAGAATCTTTTTCCTGGTAATTCCTTTTAGAATATTTTTTGAAGGAGTCAGTACTACATCCTTTTGAGTTACGATAAAAAAATTAGAGCGTGGACATTCTGTTATCTCGTTTTCATGATAATATAAAACATCATCCGCATTATGTGATTTAATAAAAGGCTGTAAATGGATCGCCATTAAATAATCTATCGTTTTTACCGAAGGCAACTGCCTTTGATGATCGAACATGATTAATTTAATTCCTTTATCAAAAATTTCAGGATTAAAAGTAAAAGCAGATTGCGTGATTAATAAATTCGGTTTTCCAATTGAATAGCCATCTTCAGAATATCCACCGGTTAATGTGATGCGCATTCCCGAATCCGCGATGTTATTTTTTTCAATTAATTGATGAATCAGCTGTTTTATTTCAGAACGGTTTAGATCAATATCCAGGAACATTTGTGATGCAGAATAAAAAAACCGGTCGAGGTGGTCTTCTAAAAAAACAGGTTCATTGTTTATCGTTCTGAAAAAATCAAAAATCCCGTAACCGCGCTGAATAGAAAGATCAGAAATTAGAACTGAAGCGTCATTTTTTAATACAAAATCATGGTTTATTACTGAATAAATCTCGCCCATTATCCACACGTTTTTAATTGTTCATTTTGTTATTCAAAAGAGCCGGAGTTTCTGGTATTCTTTTCAAAAATACTTTTATTTTAACAAGAATGTTCGAAATAACAACAAGAATGTATTTTGTTGATTTGGAATTGTGCTTATTTGTTGGTTTGCCGGAAGATGAATGTTGATAAAAAAATTAGCAAATTTTTCGACAAATTACTAAATTGCTTCCCAAAATGAGAACATGATAAAAGTACTTCATACTGCTGATTGGCATTTGGGAAAACGGTTGGAACAATGTGAGCGTACCGATGAGCATCAACATTTTCTCGACTGGCTGGTCGAAACACTTTCTGCTCAAAAAGTAGATGTGCTGATTGTAGCGGGCGATATTTTTGACACGGGAAATCCGTCAAACTTGGCGCTTAAACAATATTATAATTTTCTTTGGAAAGCCTCTGAAACATGCTGCAGAAATGTAGTTATCATTGGCGGAAATCATGACTCTGTAGCTACCTTGGATGCTCCAAAAGAGCTGCTGCGCATTTTTAATGTACATGTCGTCGGCGGAGTACCGGATGAGTGCGCCGACCAAATCATTACGATTAAAAACAAAGAAGAAAAGATAGAACTGGTTGTATGTGCCGTTCCTTTTTTACGGGATAAAGATGTGCGCCGTTCGGTAGCCGGTGAAACAACGGCAGAGCAGGAAGGCAGGCTGAAACAGGGAATCAGCGATCATTATCACCAATTTAAAAAACATATTGGGATTTATAGACAAAATAAAATTCCGGTGATTGCAACCGGGCATTTATATACATCTGGCGGTACTTCTTCAGACAGTGAAAATGAAATTTATGTTGGCAATCTCGGCCGCATTTCCGGCGATCAGTTTCCTGCAGAATTTGATTACGTAGCGCTTGGCCATCTTCATCGGCCACAACTTGTAAATAAAATGGATCACATTCGTTATTCCGGCTCTCCAATTCCCCTCAGTTTCTCAGAGGCAGGAGATTGCAAAGTGGTGGTAGTGGCGGAATTCGAAAACGAAAAACTTCTAAAAATTGAGCAGATAATGATTCCGCCATGCAGAAAATTGTATCGGATAAAAGGGAATCTTGAAACTGTTAGAGCAAAGCTGCAATTAATTAACGATGATAAAATGAAGCTTCCACAATGGATAGAAATTCAACTGGAAACGGAAGCAATCGTGCATGATCTTCAGGAACAATTGAATCATTTAATCAGAGATAAGCATTTTATTGAACAACTGTTTATCAGGCAAAATGCCATTCGCAAAGCAAAAAACCTTGATGAAAAAACCGAAGAAATACTAAGTCTTAACGATCTGGATCCACGCTCGGTCTTTAGGAAAAAAATCGAATCAGCTTTTCCCACCGCAGATGTGTCCGAAATGCTTAAAACTTTTGATGAGGCAGTGGAGCTTTTTCACGATGGTGAAGGGTGAGTGATAAGTTTTGATTGAATATTTAATAATTAAGGTTCAATGTTCAAGTTCGAAATTCAAAAGAAGCTTTTAGAATTGCAAAAGCTGAATACAAACTAAAAAATGTGAAAATACTAAGTGTAAAATTTTTAAACCTGAATTCTTTAAAAGGCGAGCACACGATTCGTTTTGATGAAGCACCTTTTAACGACAATGGTTTGTTTGCGATAACCGGTCCAACCGGTGCAGGAAAAACAACGATTCTCGATGCGATCACTGTAGCGCTTTACGGTCGCGTACATCGCCATGATAAAAACGCGGATGAAAGTATGACGCGCTTTACTTCAGAAAGTTTTTCCGAAGTAGAATTTGAAGTGAATCATAAAATTTATAAAGCGCGCTGGTCGCAAAGAAGAAGCCGTGGAAAAGCAGAAGGAAACCTGCAGGCTGCGAAAATGGAAATCTGTGAAATGCCTCAAGGAAACATTCTTGCGAGCCATAGAATCTCGGAAGTGCAACAGAAGATCATTGACATTTGCGGATTGGATTATAACCAGTTTTTACGGTCTGTCATGCTTGCCCAAGGCGATTTTACGCAATTTCTGAAGTCTAAAGACAGCGACAAAAGCGAACTGCTGGAAAAAATTACCGATACCGGTATTTACTCTGATATTTCCTCTTACATCTATAAAAGAACTTCAAATGAAGAGCAAAAATTAAAGGAATTAAAAAACAGGATGAATGATGTACAGCTTTTATCGATGGAGGCGAAAGAGGAAGTAAATAGATTCATCTGTGAATTTGAAAAAGAAAAAAATCAATTTAAAATCAGTAAACAAACGGCTGAAAGAAAAATCGAATGGGTTAGGAAAGTTAAAAGCCTTCAGGAAAAAAAAGTTGATCATGAAAATCAATTAAAGCAATTAAGAATAACTGAGGAGGAAAACAAAGCTGAATTTGAAAGATTGCAATCGCATCAGAAAGCCATCGTACATAAACCGGCATTGGCGGAAATAAAAATGTGTGAGAAGAAGCAGATTGAATTACAAAATGACATTTCTAAAATAACTGACCAATTACCGGAATTAGAAAAAGCATTGAAAGATGTGACTGACGAAAATATAAAATCAATCAGGAATCATAAAAACGCAGTGGAAGAATTATCAGCAGCATTGCCGCTTTTTGAAGAAGTAACAAGAAAAGATGCAGAACTGAAATCATTAAAAGAACAACTAAACAAATCTAAAGATAAACTTTCAGAAGCAACAGATAATCTAAATAAAACAAAGCAAGAGCTCAAGGCAAAAAAGCAATTGTTTGATGACCGTGTTGAAAGAATTAAAAAGATAAACAAATGGAAAAATGAAAATTTAAAAGATGAAACGCTTGAGAAAGAATTGCCTGAATTTCTTCAATTAAAACATGCCGTGATTGAATCTGAAAACACTGTAATACGGTTGAATAAAGAGCTGCGGGAAAATGAGGATAATTCAGAAACACAAAAAAGCAATCTCCATGTTTTTTTTGCTGAGAAAGAAAAACTGCAAAAGATGGAAGCCAGCAAACAAAGAAATAAGCAGGATTTGTGTTTGGAAACAGAAAAGGAACTTGAGGGAAAATCGTTGGAAGAACTTGAATTAAACGAAAAAGATTTTCCTGATGTGATTGGCTTATTAAAAGAACAAAAAAGATTCGCGGAAGAATATCAAAAAAGCCAGGAACGCAGTCAACGCATTCAAATTGAACTGACAGAAACGGAAAAAAATATTGAAAAAGGAAAGAAAGAAATCGGATTTTTATCAAAAGAAAAAGAAGCTGCAGAAAATCATTTGCATGATTTACAAAAGCTGGTAGAATTGCAAATAAGGATTCAAAAATATGATGTAGACAGAGAGCAATTAAAACCAGAAGAGCCTTGTCCGTTGTGTGGTTCATTAGATCATCCTTATCATAACGATAACAATTATAAAATTACAGATGCAGAATCGAACAGGGATAATCACGGGAAGAAATTAGCAGAACTGGTGAAAAAATGGAATGAGAAAAACAATGAAATCAATAGGTGGGAAAATATAAAAGAACGATTACAAAAAGATGGAACGCAAATAGAAACAAATAGTATGGAAATAAAAGATGGTTTTCATTTGAATGCCGAAAGCATCGCTGAAACCATTGCTATTACTGAATTATCCATTATTGTGAACATTCTAAATCAATACCAGCA
>JAHEZB010000063.1 GCA_023251285.1 Chitinophagaceae bacterium
CATAGTCAATTTCCCAATCTTGTGGCAACATTTCCGCCATCTTTAACATCAGCGTTCTCGATTTGCTGTCAACGCCCGGGCAATTATATTGCCTTCTGTCAGAACCTGAAATAATCAGGATGCGGAAGGGCCGTTTTTCCGGTGGCAGCTTTGCATTATCATCATTTGGCTTCATAATATTTATTTTATAGAATAGAAAACAGGCATAAAAGTTTCTTTACTGGTAAGCCTTTGGTACTATTTTTTTATGATTGATTTACTTCTTTAACACAAAAAGTAATCCGATAAATCGATGTATGTGGATTTTGATCCGAAGACTAAAAGTGATTTCAATCAAGGTAGATATGTAATTTGCATCATATCCATGCATTACTTCCTTTATCAGAAGGAGGATAAGAATTTTAATCAAAGAATCGAACTTGTGCCAATAAAATCAGAAGTAAAATTATTTTCAAAATTAAAGCAGAAGGCGAAAGAATTAAAATCTGAAAGCCAGGTTTTATTGATTGCTTACAGGAATCCTGAAACGCCTCTTCTTGCGAAAATTTTAATTGGTTTTACAGTAGCCTATTTACTCAGCCCGATAGACTTAATTCCTGATTTTATTCCTGTCTTGGGTCTTTTAGATGACCTGCTAATTGTTCCGTTATTAATAACGTTTTCCATAAAGCTGATTCCCCAAAAAATCTTAGAAGAAGCAAGGCAAAAGGCAAAATCGAATCCTGAGATTTTAAGAAAAACAAACTGGATCTTTGCTATTTTAATTATAATTCTATGGCTGATGATCTTATATTTTGTTATCAGACATTTGAGTTAATCGTATCATTACAATTTGTGTTCCCGAATCAACCTTCGATGTAATTTCAATAACTTCTCCTGCGGATATCCCAGATAATAGAGAAACCAGATGCGAAAAAATATTGCCTGCATTCTGTAAATTCCATTGTCGAGGTATTTTCTGGCGGAAGTTTTTATTTCTGCATTCATCACCGTGAATTTTCCAAACCTTTTTATCCGGTGAATAATTTCCTGGTCTTCCATCATTAATAGATCTTCCCGAAAACCGCCGCTTTTTTCAAAAACATTTTTCTGCACAAATAAACTCTGGTCACCAAAGCGAACGGCATTCACATCAAATTTTGTGAACCAGCAATTGGCTTTTAAGAACCAATGTTGATGATCAAAAGAAAGCCTGAAACAACCACTGACTGAATTATTTTTGATGGCATTTAAAATAGATGAAGAAAAGTTTTTTGGAGGAATACTATCTGCATGAAGAAAATACAATATTTCTTCGTTTGCTGCGGAAGCGCCATAATTCATTTGCGCCGCTCTTCCTTTCTTTTTGCATGAAAGTACTATTGCGCCTGCTTTTGAAGCCACCTCAATGGTTTGATCTGTGCTTTGTCCGTCTGCAACTATAATTTCTATAACCAGTTTTTCGCTATCTCTTTCTTTTATTTCCCGGATCGTTTCAGCAATATTTTCTTCTTCATTAAAAGTTGGAATGATAATGCTGATCATCTTTTTCAAGTTTTAATAAAATTAAATCTTTTAAATCGCTGAGCCTTTTGCAACTTTCAATTTCCTGTTTACTGATGAATGTGTTGATCGTTTTATTTCTTTTAATGAGAATAACGGGCAAGTCTGTTTCTATTTGATATTGTTGAACGAATTCATTTTTATGAAGAAAAATAATGGATGCCGGAAGTGTTTCTAAAAAGGATTTCCATTCGTGTTTCATAGCGAATTTTCCGAACGTCAGTGAACACAACTGGCATGTATAGGTTGATGGCGATATTATTTTATGTGCAAAATCGGAAAGAGAACTGAACCAATCACTATCGGCGTTATATACAAAGATGATTTCCTTATTAAACATTATTTCAAAAATTGAATCAGGTGCATGTCTTTTTCTTCATCAATATCCGTGAGTTCTGGCAGTAAAACATAAGACAGTTTATTTTGATTACAAATCTCAATCGTCTTTTTTAAAACCGTATCAGTGCTCCATTTGATGTTTTCAAAAAAAACAGCAAAAAAAGTTTTCATACCTAATAAATAATAACCGCCGTCTGTTGCCGGTCCAAGCACTATATCAAAATAATTCAATTGAGTAAACGCATTTTCCAAAATTGTTTGATCAATTTGCGGGCAATCCGTTCCGATAATAATTGCTTTTTCATATCCATTATCAAACGCTTTAATAAACGCATTTTTCATTCGCTCTGCCAAATCATTTCCCCATTGAATTTCTTTTTTAAACTCGCGTTTGTTCCAGATATCTTCTTCAATAAAATCAGAATAAAAGACAATTTTATCTGCATGAATATTTTTACAAACGCTGTTGGTATGTTGAAGAAGTTGCCGGTAAATTTCCATTGCGTTATCATTTCCAACCGTTGCGGCAAGCCTTGTTTTTACCTGCCCGTAAAGCAGGTTTTTTACGAAAATCAACAGCGCATTATTCATCATAACGCTTTTATGGTTTCAAAGAGTAAGAAAGATAATTTTTCATCTGCCTTGGCCGCCGTCGCAATTATTTCTTCAATGTTTACTGGCTTTAAATGATCAGGGTCACACTCATCAGTAATCACGGAAACCGCTGCACAAGGCAGTTTCATCTGGTTGGCAACAATTACTTCAGGTACTGTTGACATGCCCACCATATCTGAGCCGATTATTTTTAAATAGCGATATTCCGCTTTTGTTTCAAGATTAGGGCCATTGACTGCTGCGTAAATTCCCTTTTTTAAATTGATATCAAGTGCCTCCGCTTTTTCCAGCAACAATGAATTTAAATTGGCATCATATGGATCGCACATGTCAGGAAAACGATCGCCAAATTCCTCCAAATGTGCTCCTGTCAACGGATTGGCTGATTGTAAATTGATATGGTCTTCCAACAAAACAAGATCGGCTTTTTTAAAATTAAGATTAATGCCTCCCGCGACATTTGATAAGAAAAGAAACTGCACTCCGAGCAATTTCATTACCCTTATGGGAAATACAATTTGCTGCATGGAATACCCTTCATAAAAATGAAAACGGCCCTGCATGATCAGCAGCTTTTTATTTCCAATGGTTCCATAGACCAGGTTGCCTTCATGAAACGACACAGTTGATAATTGGAAACCGGGAATTTGCGAATAAGGAATCGTTTGTAGTACATCCACATAATTTAAAACATGGTTCAATCCTGTACCTAATACAATTCCTATGTCAGCATTTTCGATTTTTTGCTGAATTAAATACTCTCTTGCCTTTTGGAATTCCTGCATGATATTTATTTAAGTTGTGGTACCTCCGCATCCCGAACCTGCACCGGCAGTGCAACCATAGCAATGCTGGCCTGTTCTTATAGTCCGGTTATTCAATTCATCGAAATTAAAATTGCGGATATTTGTTGTTTTACTGTTTACTTTCAGCTCGAGCATCTGGTTAAAATCACAATCATATAAAAAGCCGTCCCAGCCAACGGAAACGGTATTGCGACACATCACATTTGCCGCCGCAGAAGGATTGTAAGAACTAACTAACTTTTCCATATAACTTTCATAGTTGCCACTCATCAATAAATAATCAAGATAACGGCTAATAGGCATGTTGGTGATGCTAAATAAATTATTGAACTCGATGCCAAATTGTTTTTTTAATTCCTGTTTATATTCCTTTTCCAAAGAAGATTGTGAAGGAGGCAGAAAAGCGCCTGCGGCATTATAAACCAAATTCAAAATTAATCCGGTTTCCACTTTTCCATAGCCAACCTCATTCAATAATTGCAGGGATTTAATGCTGTTTTCAAAAACCCCATTTCCGCGCTGGTTGTCGGTTCTGTCTTTGCGATAAAAAGGAAGTGACGAAGTTATTTCCACCTGATGTTCCTTATAAAAATAAGGCAGGTCGTAATATTTTTTGTTGGCAAGAATAATGGTAAGATTGCAACGAACGGTCACATGCCTGTTCAGTTTTTTGATTTCTTCTACAAACCATCTGAAATCAGGATTCATTTCCGGCGCTCCACCGGTAAGGTCAACCGTTTTTAATTGCGGATGATTTTTCAACACTTCAAGGCACTGCTGCATGGTTTCCCTGGTCATGATCTCTTTACGGTCAGGCCCTGCATCTACATGGCAATGTTTACAGGTTTGATTACACATTTTGCCAATGTTCACCTGGAAGATCTCCATTTGAGTTGGTTTCAAAGGAAACAAATTTGAGGCTCTTAATTTATCCTCAAAAGGAACGAGCACAAAATCTCCATTTTTCCCATGCTCTAAAATCTCAATTTGCTGCTGAGCATCTGCAAGAATATTATGTGCTGCTTTTAATGATTTCATTCATTTTCACATTTTCGGATTTTCACATTCACATTTTCGAATTTTCACATGGCAATCTCCTTCACCTTGTTCATCATCTGCACGCCATGAACCAATGAAGCGCCGCCGCGAATCGCGCATGCTACATGAACCGCTTCCATCATTTGTGACTCGCTCCAGCCTTTTTCATAGGCATCACTACTGTATGCATCAATGCAATAAGGACACTGCACGGCATGTGCAACTGCTAAGGCGATCAATGATTTTTCTCTTGCAGATAATTCACTGTCTTTAAAGACTTCGCCATAATAATCGAAAAATTTGTCTGCAAGATTTTTTTGGAATTCACCGACATTACCAAACTTTTTCAGATCGTCTGATTCATAATAATGTTTGCTCATTTTTTTTAAATTTAGAATAAACAATTATGCCACGATTGTAGTGGCATAATTGTTTAAAATCAGTTCTCAATTTAAGGATTTACATTTTCTTTCCATATAGGACATTCTGATTACCGGTTATAGTCGCATCACTGTTTAAATCCTGAAAATTTTTTATAACTTCTTTGAATTTAAAATTTGAACAGAAGGACACGGTACATTTCCAAATGAGCAAAAGACACAGCAATCTCCTTTTAGTGGCTTTAGAATTAATTTCCAATTTTGACATTGATAGAAATACCGGCATGTATCATCATCCATTGTTTCCGTTTTTTGAAGCTGCATTCAGGGCAAGTTATCATTGATTCCCTTATTATCTCCATCTCTCAAGCATTCAATTTTTTAAAAATTTTTTCTTCTAATAAAAAAGTATCAATCATTTTCGTATTTTCCTGCTGTTTACTTAATAGCATATCTATAAAATCGCTTTGCTTTTGATAATTATCACAACCATCGCACATGCTCAGATGCATGCTTAACTGCATCTTCTTTATTAAACTTATTGGAACCAGTTTTTTTTTCTCAATAAGGCATGTTGCATTCATACAAGACAACATTATGGCATTCATTATTTTTTTCATTTCACGATTTTTAAGAAGAAATAGTTATGGGATGAAAAAGTTTTTTAAAAGAAAAAGCGGCAACAACACCAAACATGACATGAGAAAAGATAGTTACCCATGTGCGTGCCATTGCAAACCATGGGAATACAACTGTAAAACCATAAAAGTTAATAAAATAAATGATCAACCCTATAACAGCGCCGAGCAATACTGAAATTCCTAAAGATAAATTTCTGCATAGCCAGCCAATAATAATTGCATAAATAATTGACATCATAAAATGAAGCATCATGGCTACCATCATTACGCCCATATCAAATTTTGCAGGTCGCGGAGGCATTGGTAAAACATGTTTTCCTAAAATGATTGCTGCAATCATTCGTGGAGGTGCCCAGGGACTGCCGCCAATAAAAACAGGAACCATGATCATCTGCAGCATCATGAATACTGCTCCGGCAATTAATCCTGCAATTATAGCTTTTTTGAAAAATAACTTCGTCATGACATTTATTTTTTTGATTTTAAAAATAAATAGTCGCACGGATATTAAAATCCTGACAAAGTGAAATTAGTTTTTGAAAGTGAAGTCAATTTTTATTGAACCAATTTATTTGCAGGCAATTTCGTAATTGCAATTTTGCTCGATGAATGATCTGCCAAAAATTGGACGCGGTAATTTCCAGCTTCCTACAAATCGCCTTGCTGTTATCATTTTCTAAAAACTTTAAATGCATTGCTGCCGACCATTTCTGAGGAAGTTTTCCAAAACAATTGCTAAGTGCTTGCGTAAATTCAGGATCATCCTGTAGTTCTTTTTCTTCAATCCACTTTGGCGGTTTGTACTCAGCCTTCCATTGGCCATATTTATCAAAGAAATTAGTAGGAATTTCTGCAGCTACTTCTGTTTGTTCTTTATATTTTAAACGATAGTGATCAGCAATCTTATTTTTTAGAATGGCTAGGAGCCAGGTTTTTTCATTGCTGTTACCCTTAAAGTTTTTATAGGATTGACACGCCACAAGAAAAGTGTCCTGAACCAGGTCTTCAGCAATTTCCTTTTGATTTACTTTTACTAAAGCATAAGCAAACAAATCTTTAGTGTAAATTTTAACCCAATAAACAACATCGTCTTTAGTGACATTCATCTGTTCAGATATGAATCAATTAATCTGCGAAATTCGTTTTTCCGCGAGTAATACACAAAAAGAATGTTTTTTTATAAGATGGAATGAAATTTTAATTGTCAACCTTAGGATCGTCGTAATTTCCATTATTTTGTTGCTGTTGGCGGTCATTCAAAATAAAATAAAATTTTATTGTCAGGTTTTTAATAAGTGAGCAACTAATTCTTTAAACACTTTTATTCACAAAAAAACAAACGATGAAAAAGTTATTGATTGTTTCTTTTCTATTTTTCCAGGAGTTAAAGGAAGCGGTATCCAACGGATAATTCCACATAAAATTTACAAGTATGCAAAATTTTGATGTTATTGTAATTGGAACAGGATCCGGCATCATGGTAGCAAAACGTTGTGCCGCAGGCGGTAAAAAAACCGCAATCATTGACTCGCTTCCTTTTGGTGGCACCTGTGCTTTGAGAGGATGTGATCCTAAAAAAGTGCTGTTAGGTGTGGCACATGTTTTATCTCTTAATAAACAATTACACGGAAAAGGAATTAGTAAACCTGCAATCTCTTCATGGAAAGAACTGATGCAGTTTAAGGAAAGCTTTACTGAACCAGTGCCACCGAAAAAAGATGAAGAATTGAAAAATGCCGGTATTGTCACTTTTCATGGAAGGGCACAATTTATTTCTCCAATTAGTTTGACGATAAATGATGAAGTATTGTAGGCGGAAAAATTCGTGTTGGCGAATGGAGCCAGGCCGCGAAAACTTTCTATTCCCGGGGAAGATTTACTAATTGACAGTACCCAATTTTTAGAATTGCAGGATCTTCCGGATGATATTTTATTTGTTGGTGGCGGATATATTGCCTTTGAGTTTGCCAATATTGTAGCGGCTTTTGGAGTAAAAGCTACAATTATTCATCGTGGAGAATTGCCATTAGAAAATTTTGATAACGATCTTGTCAAAATGCTGGTTAAATCATACGAGGAGCGCGGTATCCGCATTGTACTGAACACAAATGTAAAAAGCATCAGCAAAGAAAACGGGCGATTGTTAATCCACGCCATTCAGTACGGAAAAGAGGCAACTTTTTCTACATCACTTGCCGTGCATTCTGCCGGGCGAACGGCAGATATTGATGATATGGGTTTGGAAAAGATAAATGTAGTTACAAATAAAAACGGCGTTGCTGTAAATGATTATATGCAAAGCGTTTCCAATGAAAATGTATATGCATGTGGAGATGCCAATGATAAAGGACTTGCGTTAACGCCGGTTGCTGTTAAAGAAGGCATTATTGCTGCCAGTAATTTATTAAAGGGCAACCGCATTAAAATCAATTATGGGCATATTCCCTCCAACGTCTTTTCTATTCCTCCTCTTGCAATGGTTGGGCTTACGGAAGAACAGGCAAAAAAAAATAATTTCAATTATACAGTTAATTTTAAAGAAACTACGAACTGGTACTCTTCCAGGCGTCTGAATGAACCTGTATCGGCATTTAAGGTTTTGATAGATAAGAAAACTGACGGGATTCTTGGCGCCCATCTTTTAGGAAATAATGCTGAAGAGACTATTAATATTTTTGCCCTGGCAATGAATAATGGAGTAAAAGCAAAAGATTTGAAAAAAACAATTTTTTCCTATCCTACGAATGCTTCTGATGTCGTTTACATGTTATAACAGGCTTTCTTCTATTCAATTTGAATCGGGTGTGGAATAATTATGGCGAAAGAAATTTATGATATTATAGTTATTGGCAAATAACTCACCTGAATTTTGAATTCATTTGAATTATTTTGAATTCTAAAAATTTAAAAAGCCTGTAAATACTGATTCACAGGCTTCGTTAATTTGTTTTGAATGCTG
>JAHEZB010000064.1 GCA_023251285.1 Chitinophagaceae bacterium
AGCAGTGAAATAATTATCTGTATAAACAATAAAAAGATCGGAAGCAGGTTTATAACGCCATTGAAATCTTGCATTCACATTCATATTATCAAGTTGCTCATTGTATTGCACAAAAACGGTGAAGAATAATTTGTTAGTCATCGTCATATCTATTTTTGGACCGACGAGCCAGAATTTCGTAACATTCCACGGAGCCGGCAAAACGATGTTATTATAACTTGCATTCACGGTAATACTCACATAGGGCTGAAACCTGTAACCAATATTTCCACTGATATTTGAACGACTACCGTTGGCATAGTAACCACCAAAACGGGTAGAAAGTCCGTACGTAACAAGACTTTCAGGCTTTGAAACATAATCAAAACCTGTGGCATACCAATAATGAAGTGTTCCAGAAGCAAGCGAATCTTTTTTGAAATTTGTAGGATCAAAAGGTTGTTGCAATTCTACAAAATCATGCGAAACCCACGGAACGAAAGTGCTCTGATTCCGAAAATTTAATGCATAGCCAACATATAATTCATCGTCTGTTCGTTTCAGACTTTCGTTCGTGTATAAAGTATACGTAAGTTTCGGTCCATGTGATAAAATGCTGCCGCCTTTAGGAAAAAACAGGTATGCGGCCTGTGGATTTAATTTAAAATAGCCTTTCCTCGGAACATAACCAACTTCCGCATTATAGTTTTTGCCGACATACTCGTATTCTCCATACAAAAGCAATTGCCTGCCGTTGTATTGCAGGTTACCGGATTGAACAAAATCATCACCGCGTTTTCCGGGAGAAAAAGACTTTAACACCAACGCCTTTCCTGTCCATACGTTATTGGGAGAAGCAAGATTGTATTCCAGACCAATATTTCTGTTATAATCCGAATAAACGGGTTTGCCTGAATCAATCTTTTGGTGATAATTAAGAGATTGCTTATTGACAAAAATGAATCCGATATTCGACCTTGAAAAAACACGTCTTTGAACAGAAGCAGCGATAAAATTTTGTGCGGGCAAAGCTAAAGAATCTAAAGGCGCAGTTTCCATATCCATGGCGCCGATCCTCCAGTCTTTATTCAATCTACCACTTAATCTTGCACCAAAATTAATCGGAACACCCAGCCCAATCCTTCTTGAAAAAAACGGTCTGATATTCGCATAACCAAAATTGGCAAAGAGATCACCATTCTCTAAAAAGAATTGCCTTTTTTCCGGAAAAAATAATTCATAACGGTCAAGATTTGTTACCTGCTGATCAACGTCTACCTGTGAAAAGTCCGGATTTACAGTAAGATCTAAATTCAATGCGGAGTTAATGGCAATTTTGGCATCTAACCCGGCATTTTTTTTATAATTGACCGGAGTTTTATTTTCCTGGTTTTTGCTGAGGCCGCCTAAAAGATAAGGAATCAAAGAAATATTAGCGCCGGAAGAAGGAGGCGCCTCGTCCCAAATGAGGTTTCCGGTATAAGCCAAAGATGCAGTTGGAAACTGTCGTGGCATTGGTGCCCATGAACTTTTTTCAGAAGTTCTTAAATCGTTTCTGCTAAAATTGATTCCCCAAATCTTCACTCCGTTTTTATACCTGATGCTGGTGAATGGAATGGCCATTTCCAAAACCCATTTATCAGGATAATTTTTCACTTTTGAAATCCATTTGTTATCCCAGTTCAAATCCACTTGTCCTCCATTATACATACTTCCATCCCACTGCGCGCCTGCTGCGTTGGCGCCAAAAGAAAAACCATTTGTCTGATCGTTAAAAGGGTCAATAAAGACAAGAAAATTATCATTTTTCCCAAATACAAAATCGCGGCGGAGTGATTCAACGAAATAGCGTCCGGGAATAAGTTTGTGACAAATGACAAGCATATAAAAAGCATGATCGTCATAACACATTCTTACTTCCGTTTTCACTTTTGCAAAAGAAGTATCCATGGGCAACACCATAAAAAAATTGGTGGCAGAATCTGCTTTTGTCCATGCTTCGTCATCCATCTCACCGTCTACTTTTATTGGCTGAAATGTCCGATGAATATGCAATTGATAAGAAGCATTCTTTTTTTGTGCGTCAATTTTAAAAGAAAAAATAAAAATGAAACCAAAAGTAAAAATCAATAACTTTTTCAATCGGCCGGCAAAATATTCGTTCAAAGAAAATTTTTTAAAAATTAAGAATCGTTTAAATAGCAAATTAACGCAATTAAAAAATATCCTTTTCATCCATCTCACTCTTTCATTCGTGGAGTAACTCTGAGACAAAAGTGACGATAGTAAAACCAGCAAGACTCCATGCAAATTGTAAATCGATCTTGAATGGTGATTAGTGTCAGCATCACGGCGTAATAGTATTCAAGAAACTAAATCATTCCTTCGTTCTCAAAATGCCTTTGCATGTTATGCCTGTTGAACACTTATGTGGTTCGGAAATAGCATGGCCAATGGCAGTGGAACCGTAAACCTCAACCTCCTGCAGGAACCCGATGGATTTAAAAGCCCAAAACCTCTTTCATCGAATAAATTCCTTTTTTGCCTTTTAGAAATTCTGCCGCCAGAACAGCGCCTTCAGCAAAGCCTTTTCTGTTATGCGCGGTATGAATGATTTCAATATCATCGACAGCAGAAGAATATTTTACAGAATGTGTTCCCGGAATTTCATCAATTCTTTTGCTGATGATTGAAAGTTCATTTTTGTTTGTGGCATCATTGTTAACCCATTTATTCTTTTCATCCGAAACTTCAATAATTTGTTCCGCAAGTGTGATAGCGGTTCCGCTTGGCGCATCTTTTTTTTGTGTGTGATGAATTTCTTCAATCGCTACCCGGTAGGAGGGATGCGGTTTTAAAAGTGCAGCTAATTTTTTATTTAACTCAAAAAAAATATTTACGCCAACACTAAAATTGCTGGCATATAAAAAAGCGCCGTTTACTTCTTTACATTTTTCTTCAATCATTTTTAATTGAGTTAGCCAGCCAGTAGTACCGCACACAACCGCCACATTTGCTTTTAAACAAAATAAAATGTTTTCTACTGCACTGTGTGGATTGGTAAATTCAATCGCAACATCGGCCCTCTGAATATTTTCGTTGCTGAAATCTTCAAGGTTTTCATCTGTAATGCGTAAAACAATTTCGTGGCCTCTTTTAATTGCGATTTCTTCAATAGCATGCCCCATTTTACCATATCCGATTAAAGCGATTTTCATAAAAAAATAATTAAAAATTAAAAACGAAATTATGGCAGTGGCAGCAATGGTTTCGAATTTTTTTCTTTAAAAAAGAATACCAAAGAAACGCCAGGATTATTTATGTTGGAAAGCCCTGGTTGAATTTTCATTCCAATATCCGAACTTACATCAAAAGCCTTCAAATGCGCATCAACAGTGGCATCTACTACATTTAAAGCCCAGAAACCGAGGAAGACCAGGACGGAATAATCTATATTTTGCCTGAAGACATTCCTGTTAAGCCGCAGGTCCTGGTTCGTTAAAAATTGTAAATCCGGTGCTACCCTCATGCTATCTGCATGCGTAGCACGAGAGCGATAAATTACGGCATTTCTCAAGTCTCTATAGGTGTGTAAATTGTAAAAAAATACATAGGCTGTAGTTCCCAGGGCGCCATAAATAATCGGGATCTTCCAATATTTTTTATTGTACCATTGTCCCCAGCCCGGCAAGATAGCCGAGCGAAGCATGGCCGTTTTCGGATTAAACTTTTTTACTGCGGTATCGGATGCCAGCAAGCTTTTACCGGATGTGTCGGGAACATTACTTTTTAAAATAACCGTGTCACGTTTTTCTGTAATAGAAGTATCAGTTTGTTTTGCCAGGGTTGTGTCTTCTTTTTTTATAATTTCTGCATTCTTTTTTATAAGAGAAGTATCGTGCTGCTGCGCAAATAGGACGGTTCCCGGCAATAAAAGGAGTAGGAATAAAATGGTAAAAATAATAGTTCGTGCTGCCATAATTTTAATCTACCGAAACCTGCATCTTATCTAAAAGCGAACTTAATTCTTCGATAGAAAAATAATCAAAAGTGATGCTGCCGGTTCCTTTTTTACTGTGAGTCATTTTCACTTTCGTACTGAAATGTGATGCTAAATTATCTTCAATTTTTTTCAAAGAAGGCGGTAGCGTTGGTTTTACGGGATTATTAACAGTGTTTTTACCCTGCGTGTATAATTTTCTAACCAGGTCTTCTGTCTGGCGAACAGACAGTTCTTTGCTTTTTATTTCATTAAAAATATACAATTGTTTGTCAACTACATCGACATTGATCAACGCTCGTGCATGGCCCATACTGATGTTTCCGTTTCTTACTGCGGCTTGAATATCGGGTGGTAGTTTCAGAAGGCGGATATAATTGGTAACGGTGCTGCGTTCTTTGCCCATACGCTCTGCAAGCTGATCCTGTGTGTAATCCAGCTCGTCCATTAATTGTTTATAACTAAGGGCAATTTCAATGGCATTCAAATCCTCTCTTTGCAAATTTTCCAGCAAAGCGAGTTCGAGGATTTTTGAATCTTTGACATCTCTGATGTAAACAGGTACGTCGGCAAGCCCCGCGATCTTGGCGGCGCGAAATCTTCTTTCCCCGGCGATGATGCGGTACTTTCCATTCGCAATTTTTGTAACCGTAAGCGGCTGGATGATGTCATGAATTTTTACAGAAGCTGCCAGTTCACTTAAGGCATTTTCATCAAAATCGTGGCGTGGCTGTTCCGGATTGGCTTCTATCTGGCTTAACGGAATTCTCGCATTCGCCGCATTCCCTTTCTCAGACGAATCTTTTATTAAATTTTTTTCAGTCACAGAAAGATCGCTGTCTATATTTTGCAACAACGAACGGATTCCTTTTCCTATTGCATCTTTTTTATTTGGCGTCGTCTTCATTTATTAATTCGATAATTATTTTAAAAAAGCTTATGGATGCTCCAAAACTTTATCTGTCTGATTCATTTTCGTCATATTGTTTTTTTGCAAAACCTCTTTTGCAAGATTCAAATAATTGATCGCGCCTTTACTTTCAGCATCGTAAAGTATGGCAGGTTTTCCAAAGCTGGGCGCTTCGCTCAAACGTGTATTCCGATGAATGACGCTATTAAAAACCAGTTCTTCAAAATGATGACGCACTTCATTTACAACCTGGTTGCAGAGTCGCAATCTTCCATCATACATCGTCATCAAAAGGCCTTCGATCTGTAATTCAGGATTCAGGCGGTTTTGCACTATTTTAATCGTATTTAATAATTTTCCCAATCCTTCCAAAGCAAAAAATTCAGCCTGAACCGGCACTACTACACTATCTGAAGCTACCAGCGCATTCACGGTGATCAATCCGAGTGAGGGCGAGCAATCAATGATGATAAAATCGTATTCATCACGAATTTGTTTTAAAACATTCTTCAAAACACTTTCGCGATCAGGATAGCTGATCATTTCAATTTCAGCACCAACAAGGTCAATATGCGAAGGCATCAGATCCAGGTACGGAATTTCTGTTTTTAAGATCACATCTTTTGGCGGTGTTTCATTTACCATGCAATCGTAAAGGCCTGTCGTTACGTTGTGCAGGTCAAAACCAACGCCGGTGGTACTGTTTGCCTGCGGATCTGCATCAACCAGCAACGTCTTAAACTCAAGCACAGCAAGGCTTGCAGCCAGGTTAATGGCCGTAGTTGTTTTTCCCACTCCGCCTTTTTGATTTGCAATTCCTATCGTTTTTCCCATAATTCGTGTCGCTATTCTTTTTCTTTTAGATTTGGATTATTGATTTAATTCTTTTTTATATCGAAAATTCAAATCCTGTTTATTTGTTTCTTTACTGAAATCTAAATCTGATATTTTTATTTGCGATTCGTAATTGACCACTCACCGCAATCTGGCAAATTTAATTATAAGCCTTAATATTAACGCATAATCTGTGGTTAAAAACCATTTATTAAATTCCTGACTGCTAATAATTTTTTATTTCTATAATTGCATAAACTGAAAAGCATTTAATTTTATAGCATGTACACGATAATCAGCGGCACGAACAGGCTAGGAAGTCATACGGAAAAAGTAGCGAAGGAATATCAACGCATTCTGAAAAATAAAAATATTGACGCAAACATTTTTTCCTTAAAAGGCCTTGATGTCCTTCATCGTTCGGATGAACTGATCAAAGTAGAAGCAGATATTTTGATTCCTACCGACAAATTTATTTTTATCATCCCTGAATACAACGGTTCTTATCCCGGCGTACTGAAATCCATGATCGACAACAGCGATACCCGAAAAGTTTGGAATTACAAAAAAGCATTGCTTACCGGAGTAGCTACCGGAAGAGCCGGAAACCTGCGTGGAATGGATCATCTTTCCGATACGTTGCATTTTATGAAAATGAACGTTTTTTATAACAAACTTCCGATTTCAATAATTGATAAAGTAATGGATAAAGAAGGCCAACTGAATGATGAAACGTCGCTGGCGGTAAACAAACAAATAGATGAATTTCTTGATTATTAAAAAAGGTAAATTAATTTAAAGATGCGTACTCCTTTCGGAACTTTTATCATCATTTTGATCATGATCTTGCTGGATATTTATGTTTTTATGGCGATAAAATCAGTAAGTCATTCTGCTTCTTCCCGGCTAAGAACCATCATTTATGTTATTTATTGGCTCATTGCAATTGTTGCCGTCGCTGGCTTGTTGCTTTTTATTTTTACCGGCCCTGAGTTTTTGCCAAAAAAAGTAAGAACCTACCTTTTTGCCAGCATCCTTGCTTTTGTTTTCGGGCAATTGGTTTCCTGTATTTTGTTTATGGTGGATGATGTGCGACGATTGATTCAATGGCTTGCCGGAAAAGCTTTTTTTAGAAATACAGAAGTTTCCCAGATGAATGGCGATGGCATCAGTCGTTCTGTATTCCTTAGCTGGATTGGGTTGGCGGCAGGCACTACACTTTTTGGAAGTTTGATTTATGGATTTTCAAATAAATATAATTATAAAGTAAAGCACATAAAACTATCTTTTGATAATCTGCCTGCAGGTTTCAAAGGATTGAAAATTGTTCACTTCAGCGATGTGCATTCCGGAAGTTTTATGAATAAAAAAGCAGTGGAACATGGCGTAGAAAAAATAATTGCTCAAAATGCCGACGTCGTTATTTTCAGTGGCGATCTCGTGAATGATCGTGCGCCGGAAATGCTGAATTACATGGATGTATTTAGCAAAGTAAAAGCGCCGATGGGCGTGTATTCTACTTTTGGAAATCACGATTATGGCGATTATGTAAAGTGGCCTTATGATGGTGTAACTAAAGAGCAAAATCTGATCGACCTTGCAAAAATTCATGCAAACCTGGGCTGGCGACTGTTGATGGATGAACATGTGGAACTGGAAAGAAATGGTGATAAAATTGCTTTGATAGGGATCCAAAACTGGAGCGCCAAAGCTCGTTTTCCAAAATATGGCAACATGAAAAAAGCGTATGCCGGAGCAGAAAATTATCCTTTTAAAATATTAATCAGTCATGACCCAAGCCATTGGGACGCACAGGTCCGGCCTGAATATTCTGCCGTAGATCTCACCTTAAGCGGCCATACTCACGGAATGCAATTCGGTGTAGAAATTCCGGGATTCAAGTGGAGCCCGGTTCAATATGTTTATAAAGAATGGGATGGGTTATACGAAGAAGGAAAACAAAAATTGTATGTAAATCCGGGTTTTGGATTCATTGGTTATCCTGGCAGGGTAGGGATTCTGGCAGAAATAGCGGTGATTGAATTGGTTTAAAATTGATTTTCTGACGTCCGCCATGGTTTGCGTCTTCACAAACCACATTCGTTGAGTAAAAGAACAAATACTGACATTTTCGTCCGGTAAAAAAACAAATACCCAAATAGCCGTCGTTTGTGTCTTCACAAACCACGTTCGTTCAGTAAAAGAACAAATATTCCAAATTTGCATTTTCGGTTTCTGACATGAATCATCGGCAGTTGGCATCACATGAGAAATAACGATGATTGCATTGCGTAAAATATTTCTCAAAAAAATATTACAAAAAGAAAGAATTAGTTTAAATTGAAATTAATTTCTGACTTCTAAAAAATGATTTTATGAAGAGACTCCTTTTCCCTACTATTTTTTTTATTTCTTTTTCTTTAAATGCACAAAAACATGAACTAATAAAACTTTGGGAAACTGATACTGTCATCAATGTTCCTGAATCAGTTTTGCCGGATTTGACCAAGAACATTTTGTATGTTTCTTTGATAGATGGCGGCGG
>JAHEZB010000065.1 GCA_023251285.1 Chitinophagaceae bacterium
TTTTGTATGTTATTGCCGATGTGCCAGGTATAAGAAACTGCATCATTATCGGGATCTTTAGCATCTACCGTTGCCGTTATTTGCAAAGGAAGATCACCGGAAGTTTTATCAACATGAAAAGAAGAGATTTCAGGAGGCCGGTTGCCACCATTGTAATCTATTCGTGCCAGGCCTGCATCGTCATTTTTTGCAAACCAGCCACTTCCATATTCCAACACGTATAACCTTCCATCAGGCCCGACTTCCATATCACTTGGATTATTAAATTTGGTGTGTAGCATAAAGGGTTCCATGTTGTCGAAATCGCCATTCGGCCTCATGGTCACCACTTTAATCCAATCACGTATCCATTCATAAATAAACAGCTTCCCGTTGTAATAATCAGGATATCTTGTTGAATCCGGGTACATATCCGTATAATACACAGGGCCACCCATAGCGCATCGGCCACCGCTTCCTACCTGGGGGAAATCTTTCGACGCGGCATAAGGATACCAGATATACGCCGGCTGGGCAGGTGGTAAGATCCTTTTACCCGTGTTATTCCTTGAATCGTTTACGGCTCCTTGCGGATCGAACAACTGACCGGATTTGCCGGTGGCATAATCATACTGCCGGTAAGGAATATTGTTGGCAATAAAAAATGGCCATCCAAAAAAACCGGCTTTTCTAGCCTGGTTGTATTCATCATACCCACGGGGGCCGCGCGTTGCCATGCTGTCATTATTGGCATCCGGCCCTACTTCACCCCAATATAAAAACCCGGTCTTCTGATCTACTTCAATGCGGTAAGGATTACGGTCACCCATTACATATATCTCCGGCCTGGTGCTGTCTTCACCTTTCGGGAAAAGGTTCCCATCAGGAATGGAATAAGTGCCGTCTGCGTTAATGTTAAGGCGAAGAATTTTTCCACGCAAATCATTCGTGTTGCCTGCGCTGCGACGATCATCATAATGTTCAAAGCCGGGACGGTCATCCAAAGGCGCAAAGCCATGCGTATTGAAACCTTTCCCCGGTTCATCAAAAGGAGTCGTATCGTCGCCGACTGATAAGAACAGCTGGTGGTCTTTGCCAAAAGCGATAGAGCCACCGGTATGACAACATATCTCCCTTTGCTCCTGGACCTGGAGTATTATTTTTTCAGATTTAGGATCAATGGAATCGTTAGTAAAAGTAAAGCGTGAAAGGCGATCCACAGAGGTATCAATCGGGCTGTAATAAATATATATGTAATGATTTTTGGCAAAATCAGGATCTTTCTTAATTCCTAAAACGCCTTCCTCAGAATTAACGCCAGGGGTATGTAGTGTACGCCAGTAAACATTCAAAAATCCCACTTGTTTTACGTTCCTTGTTTGGTGATTATACATCCTAATTTCCCCACGACGCTGCGCCACGAGGATATCAAGGTTTGGAAGAATGGTCATTTCAGTAGGTTCAAAAAAAGTTCCCTTTACCAGCTGAGTTTTGGTAAATCGATCTTCTGCAGGTATGGGCGGTGTTTTCACTTTTGAATAATCCAGTTCCTTATTATCATCCATCGCGTATTTAATCCCACCAAGAAGATGTTTTAAAAAATTCGGTTCTGTATAAGATTCAGAAGTATGCCCAAGGGCAGTATACCATGCTCTTCCGCCGTCATAATTATGATACCACGCCATCGGGTGATTGTTGCCGTTGGTGCCTCCTTTATAACTTTTTTCATCTATGGTCAGCAACACATGAAGACCACTATCCAGGTTTTTAAAATTATACCACTCGTCCTTTCTCACCCATGGGTCCGGTAATCCCCTGGTGGAAATATCATCTTTATCAACTACATGCAATGTGGCGTTTTGTTGTTCTTCCGGATGTCCGTTAAAAGTAGCGCCGACCAGCCTCTGGTACCAACCCCAATGATAACCGGCATCTGTTGCGGCGTGTACGCCAACAAAACCTCCTCCTGCTTCAATATATCTTTGGAAAGCGTTTTCTTCATAGTTATTGAGCAGTATATCATTGTTATCTGTAGTACTTAAAAATACTACCGCCGCATACTGTTTCAGCGTGTCTTCGTTGAATAGGGCAGCGTTTGAAGTAGTGTCGACCCGGAAATTATTTTCCTGCCCAAGTTTATAGATCGCTTTTACACCATCGGCAATTGATGCGTGATGATATCCTGTAGTTTTTGTGAATACCAATAGTTTGGGTTGGCCCGATCTTTTGTTACAACTGGTTAAAGACAAAAGCGACATAAAAATCAAGAGAGCAGCGACGCGCATACGGTTTTTCATTGATACTGTTTATTGTAAAATCTTAAAAAAAATGAAAGTAATTGTTAATTACCAAATAGAAATGGATAAATTGATATTTTACCGTTACACAACAAATGGCGTATGGTGAAATCTTCACTGGTTGACAGGCATTTGAACCTCTTGCAAGTCTAAGCTGTTGTTTTGTTTTCGCTCGTCGCCCATTAGAACGTCGTTGTCAGGCGCATACCGGATCTTCCCGGTTAGAAAAATGCCCCCCTTGCGCCATGGCAATCTCCTCATTAGAACGACAATCTCTTCAGAATGTCATTGCCCATTAGAAGCGTCATTGCGAGGCGCATACAAAATCTTCCCGGTTAGAAAAATGCCCCCCTTGCGCCGTGGCAATCTCCTCATTAGAACGACAATGCCCACCAGAACATTCTCCTAAAAAATAGATTGCCGCGTCGCCATAAACTTACTGCAAAACGAGAAACATTAGACAAAGCTCCTCGCAATGACGGCAAATAATCGGCAATCTCCTCATTAGAACAACAATGTCCAGAGAAAATAAATTAGATAAAACCGATAAGGTTTCAAAAAAACTTATAGGTTGGGTGAACAATTGAGTAAATGGGGAAAAATGAATGCTTAGAAAAATTTCAACAGGGCATCTTTACGGCTTCGGGAAACATTTACGGAGGTGTTATTACTCATAACAAGATAGCCTCCTTCCCCACGAACGTACCTGACAACTTCGTTTAGGTTAACCATGTAAGAATTATGTACCCGTACAAAGAAGCTGTAATCCTGTATTTGATCTTCTATGTTTTTGAGTGTACGACAGGCAATTATTTTATTTTTATCCTTCAAAAAAATATGCGTGTAGTTACTCTCCGCTTCAAAGTATATAACATCAGTGGCAGCAATTAATTCAAAGCCTTCTGCCGTGGGTACTGCAATCTTAGTAAAGCCGCTCTTAATGCCAGTAATTTTCTTTAATAATATCTCCAACTGTTCAGGCATTGGCAGATGGTGTTGTTCTTCCACCTTCTTAACAGCATCTATTAATTCTTTTGGCTGAATGGGCTTTAATAAATAATCCAGAGCGCTAAAATGAAAGGCTCTGATTGCGTACTGGTCGTAGCCGGTAGTAAAAATCACTGCGAAATTAATTTCAGGAAGATGTTCAAGCATTTCAAACCCATTCATCTGCGGCATTTCAATATCGAGAAATACAAGATCAGGCTTTTGCAGTTCAATTGCCCTTAAACCTGTGGTCGCGTCATTGCACATTTCCAATACCTGCACATTTGGACAATACTCTGTGAGTAACATTCCCAACGTTTTAAGGCAATGCATTTCGTCATCTATAAGTATTGCTTTGATCATTGTCAAAATGGTATTTTAATGATAACTTCTGTACCGCCGGCGCTGCCATCCGCAAGCATTAAATCATTTATCACAATGTGAGTGCCCAATTGTTCCTGTTGTTGAAGCATCGCAATGCGGTCGGCTGTAATGCTCATCCCCATTGATTTATAGGAAAGTGCGGATCTGCTTTTCAATTCGGCCGATTTCTTTCTCCCAATGCCATCATCGGCAATTTTACAATACAGCGTTTCGTCCTCTGTATAGAGTTCAATTTGCAAATTGCCGCGTTCGTTTTTATGCATTAATCCATGCCATATAGCATTTTCAACAAAAGGCTGAATAATAAGGGGAGGCAGTGTGATAACGGATATATCAACCAGGTCATCTATAATGATTTTATAGGAAAACTTATTATCAAAACGAAGCGATTCCAGTTCAAGGTATAATTGCAGGGCTTCTAACTCCCGTTCTAACGGAATAAACGTTTCCTGTGAATTTTGCAGAATTAACCTGACGAGCCTTGCAAATTTTGACAGGTATTCTGATGCCTGCAACCTGTTATTTTCAAGTATAAATAAATTGATAGCGCTGAGTGAATTGGAAATAAAATGCGGATTCATCTGTGCCCGCAACGCTTGCATTTCAAGTTCTGATAATTTTTTCTGGCTTTCCAGCTTTTGAATTTGTAATTCATTTTCCACAAGCTCACGAAGATTCTTTTCATTCTTGCGCTTAAGCGAAATGGTACGAAAAATAAAGCCGCTTATTATAATTAAACAAACAAGGCCTGAGATAAGAATTTTTTTCTGTAAGGAACTTTGTGCCAACCTCTGCTGCTGAATTTTTAATTGCTGCTCACTGATTAATTTTTCATTGTTTATGGAATTAATCTGTTGTTCATATTTGTAGGCCGCAAATCTTCCTTTTATTTGGTCGCTTACCACAATGTCTTTTATAGCGATATACTTTTGGTAATAGAAATAAGCGCTGTCTGTTTTATGGAGTCGGTCATAAAGAGAATACAGTATTTGATAACCGTCGCGAATGAATTGCCTTGATTTTGTTTCTAAAGACAAATCAAGTCCTTCACGTGCATATGGTAAAGCAGCCCTATTGTTGTTGAGGGCTAAATAAGTTTTGGCAATATCGAGCAGTACCCGCTTTATTTCATTGCGGTCATTTAATTTACGATGCATTGCCAGGCCACGAAGAAAATTTTGCAATGCTCTTTTGTAATCTTTTTGTAACAAATAAGTTTCTCCGGTACTCACGAGGTAAATACGCAGATCTTTTTCTGTGACTCTGCTGGTATCGAATAAATGGTAATAGTGCCATGCTGAATCATATTGATGTAAGAGGCTGAATAATTCAGCATATTCCATTCTCGACCAGGTTTCATAGGAGCCATCAATACGACTTTGGGTGGTTTCACGCGTGTCGGTTTCAAAAGTTTGCCGGTAATAATCTAAAGCTGAGTTATAATCTCCTATCTCCCGGAACAAAGTACCGAAGCTGATTAAGTCGTCCGAAATCCATATCGTGTTTTTTTTGTTAAGAGCCAGCTCATGGCTTTTTTGATAAAAGTAAAATGCTGAATCGTAATTGCCCTGTTGATAATGGATAACTCCCATGGCTCCCAGGGCATTATACATCATCGTTGTGTCTTTGACAATCAAACTTTTTTCATACTGCTTTTTTGCAATTTGGTAGGTGTCATCATATTTACTTTGAGAAAAAAGCGCGAATGATAAATTGTCATAAGCATTCTCAATTCCATTTTTATTAATTGTTTTTTCAAACCATCCAATAGATTCTCTCGCTAATGTTTCAGATTTGACGAAGTCATTGTCAAAATATTCAAAGATGCCGGATTGATTTGAAACAGATTCTGCTATGCCATGGATATAATTCAGGTTTTTTGATTCGAGGTAAGATTTTTGTTGATTATATTCTGAGGAATCTCTTATCAGGAGTCTGATGTACTGAAAACTTAACGCATTCATACAATCAATACGGGAACTATCTTTCAAAGCGGGAAGTATTTTTTTAAGACTGTCGATTTCTTCTCTTTGGGCAAAGCATGTTGAAGAAAAAATAAAGAGATAAAAAGCTATAAATGAAAACAAGCTTTTAGATAAGGCAGTTGAATTAAGTACCCCAATCCTGCAAGTATTTATTTTTACAAGCATACAAAAGATTCTTCTTTAAAGGTAATCATTTTAATTCCGGATATTCTTTCGTGTCGCCACCTTCTAAGGCAATGCGTTTCATCATCTATAATTATCGTTTCTATTTATTATTAATTGGTATTTTAATAAGGACTTCTGTACCGCCTGCACTACCATCAGGAAGCACTAAATCATTTATCACAACCGACGTTCCCAATTGGTCTTGTTGTTGAAGCATGGAGATGCGGTCGGCGGTAATGCTCATCCCCATTGATTTATATGAAAGTGCAGACTTACTTTTTAATTCGGCCGCTTTCTTTCTCCCAATCCCGTCATCTGCAATTTTACAAAACAGGATTTCGTCTTTTGTATAGAGGTCAATTTCCAAATGGCCACTTTCTTTTTTATGCATTAATCCGTGCCAGATAGCGTTTTCAACATAGGGTTGAATTATAAGAGGTGGTACTTTAATAAGCACTGGATCAACCAGGTCATCAACAATAATTTTATAAGTAAACTTATCCTGAAAACGCAATGATTCGATTTCCAGATATAATTGCAAAGCCTCTAATTCGCGTTCTAACGGAATAAAAGCTTCCTGCGAATTTTGCAGGATTAGTCTTATCAGCCTCGAAAACTTGGCCAGGTATTCCGATGCCTGCAACCTGTTATTTTCAAGTATGAATAAATTGATAGCGCTAAGCGAATTGGAAATAAAATGCGGATTCATCTGTGCCCGCAACGCTTGCATTTCAAGTTCTGATAACTTTTTTTGACTCTCAAGTTTTTGAATTTGTAATTCATTTTCTGCAAGTTCACGCATGCTTTTTTCATTTTGTCGTTTTAGTAATATGTTACGAAAAATAAAACCGCTTAACATAATTAAACAAATAACACCTGCGATTAGCATTTTCTTCTGCAAGGAACTTTGCGTCAACTCCTGATGCTGAATTCTCAATAAACGGCTTTGATATTGTTCCTGCTCATTTCTCCTTTCCTCTTGCCTGAGTTGTTCGCTGAAAGAAACGTCTTGTATCTCCATGACTTTCTTTGTATTGAAAAGGCTGTCTTTTGTTTTAATAGTTAACTCTAAATATTTGGTAACGCTGTCTGTACTGTGGGTTAATTTATATATATCAGACAATAAGTTAAGAGCCGCAAGTTTCCCTGTCAGGTAATGAGCAGTTTTACTTAGTTCTAAAACTTTATTTGCATAAAAAATACTGGAATCGAGTTGTCCCCTTTTTTTAAAAACGACTGCTTCACCATTATAATTATCCATTAGATCCTTGTTGCCTTCAGCAAGAGCAGCACCCGCTTTATAATAGTACAGTGCTGTTGAACAATCACCTGCTTTTGAATAAATATTACCAATTACAGGAGCGAGAATACGGGAAAAGAAAAGTGTGTCTTTTGTAGTTCCCCATTTGCCCAGCCCTTTTAAAGATAAGTCATGGGCCTTATTTGCATATTGTAATGCGGAATCAAGTTGATTGAAGGTTTCAAAAATTGACGCTCCAACCACAAAGCAGTTGACATAGCGTGAAGCAGTTTTATAGTTTTCCTGTTCAAAAACCGCGTTTAATTTTGATTCAAGAAGGAATTTTGCTTTACGCAAATTGTAAATTGCCTGTGCATAATCTCCCTCTTCACGGTATATATCACTCAAACCAAAATATGCTTCACAAATTAAATTGAAATTGTTTGCATGCTCGGCTATTCTTAAACCTTGAAAAATATATTGGAGCGCTCCTCTGTAGTTGCCATTAACTTGCTCAAGAGCAAAATACTGAGCATAAGACTCAAATAGCGCATCTTCTGATTTCATTTTTTGGGCTAACAGAATATGTTGTTGTAAATACAAGGTTGCAGAATCCGGATTTGAATATACGTAACCCCAAATCATATCTGATGCAGCATAGAACCTGGTCGAATCATCTTTTGCAGAACGATCGATCTTATCTTTTTGTGCCAGGCACATGGATAAAGAAATAAAGCAAAAAAATATGGATAAAAGAATTTTTATAAACGAAGCCGTTTTATAAAAAGTAAAAGCCCTGCAAGTATTTGCGTTTACAGGCATACAAAGATTTGTTCTTTAAAGATACTCATTAATATTTCTTTAATACTGAAGCTTCCAAATTTGGTTGGATAATTGTGAACCATTATTGTAGCCACAAATTGCATACAAGGCACGTTAGTGCTGCCAGTCGGCGTTCCAACCATTGGTCACGATCGTTCCCGACGCCGAGCCGTCAGCGGAAACCCATGAGATGTCCTTCCTTGATGCTAAGAGCGATGTGTATGCGATAATGGTACCGTCAGGCGACCACGATATTTTAGTTCCATGGTTGAGCCACAAATTGATCGAAATTGCGACCGCGTCACCGCTGGAAATGATCGTGGTGAGACCACTACCGTCAGGG
>JAHEZB010000066.1 GCA_023251285.1 Chitinophagaceae bacterium
CACTGATTTCAAATTGCTGGACGATTCACTGATCGGTCTGATGAAAAAAATACATGAAGCTTTTGATAAAGAAAGAGAGTTTACTTCCAATGCGTCTCATGAATTAATGACTCCAATCAGTATTTTACAAACGAATGTGGAGAACATGATGATGGAAGAAAATATCACTGAAGAACAACAGGATAAAATTTCATCAATGATGAAAACCGTAAACCGGTTGAAAAAAATAGTTCATTCACTGTTGTATATTTCACGTATCGAAAATGACCAGTTTATCAAATCAGATACCGTAAATATTCACGAACTATCTTCCGAAATAATGGAAGAGCTGTCGATGCGACTGGAAACAAAATCGTTACATTTTAGCAACCAAATTTCTTCGAACATACTGGTGGAAAAAGTGAACCATGATTTGTTTTTTCAATTGTTGTACAACCTGATCAATAATTCAATCAGGTACAATAAAGAAAACGGTTCTATTCTTTTGCTTGACCACTACGTTCCGGGCGAGCCTTACGTTTTGGAAATAAGAGATACCGGCATTGGCATTAAACAGGAAGACCTGGGATCCATATTTAACCGCTTCAAATCCGGAAAAGATAAAAGCGAAGGATATGGGCTTGGATTGTCTATTGTAAAAAGCATTATAGCTTTTCTCGGCTTTGAAATAAAAGTGACATCAGTTTATGGCAGATGGACGATTTTCAGTATCACCATTCCGTCAGAAATGATTGAAGTTATAGAGCCGTTTAAGAAATAAAAAACGGTGCGGAAGAAAAAAATATGAATATCTAAAGCTGACCTTCCGGGAACAACCTTCCATAACATAAAAAATAAGCAACTTATTTTTATAGCAGATCAAAGCGACGCTCAATCAACTGTTTGTGAGAGGTGACACCTTTTGAAAAGGTGTCACCTCTGCAAACTGAATCAGTTTTGTTCACAATACTTTAATGTCGCCTCAAAAACTTCCTTCCTGACGGGCGTTACATTATAATAATAACCGCTTTGCAACAATCCCATATTCTGCCGGTTGATCAACAGAATTATTGACAAATGATATTTTGGAACGACCATAATGCCGGTACCTGTAAAACCGGTATGGCCAAAAGTACCTTCAGGGCCGTCTTTGATAAAAGAATCCGTCGTGTCCATCATCCATCCCAATCCATTATTGAACTGATCTTTTACAAAAAAAGAATCGATTACGCTGCTGCGGATAAATTGCCTGTTGCCCACTTTCCCTTTGTTCATCAGCATGTCCACCAATTTCTGGATGTCATCAACGGTAGAAAATAATCCTGCCGAACCGGCGATGCCACCATTGGCATACCAGGCGTTGCCGTCATTCACTTCTCCTTTCAGCACATACTTTCTCCATCCGTTCCAGCTTTTTGGATCGAGACCTTTTACAGAATAACCAAGAGAGGAATCATACACCATTCGTGTCTCATAAGGATTACCAAGAGACGTGGCCGCGATATTTGTGGTTCTTCCATGCTGTAAAGGATTATACATGGTGTGAGTCATTCCCAAAGGGATAAAAATATTTTGTTTTTCAAATTTGTCTAAAGGCATTCCGGAAACCTTTTCAATGATTTCCTGCAAAAGAATAAATCCAAGATCGCTGTAACGGCGCTGCTTTCCGACAGGATATTTAAGCCTCAGTTCTCCTATTACTTTGTAAGTCGTTTCCTTATCATGAGAAAAATAAAAAAGCGGATACCATTCAATTAATCCGGCAGTATGAGTGAGCAGATTCCTGAGGGTTATCGCTTTTTTAGCGCCGGTATCAAAAGCTTTGATATATTTTCCAACGTGGTCATCTACTTTAATCAGCCCTCTGTCAACCAGCAACATAATAGAAGTAGTAGTACCAATTACTTTGGTAAGAGAAGCCATATCAAAAAGTGTCGCGGTATTCATTGGCACTGGAGGATTCAGCAGCTGGTGATTGATATTATATTTCTGTGAATAGCCATAAGCGTGTTTGTAAAGAACTTTGCCGTCCTTTTTTATTTGAATTACAGCTCCGGGAATCTTGTTATTTGTGACTTCACTGTTCAAAATTCGATCAATTTCAGGAATCAGTTTTGTCTTGCTGTTATCAGTGTTACTTTGGCTCCGGGCGATACTGCTTATCAAACAAAGCTGAAAAAATATAAAGCATATTTTTTTGATCATACAATTGGATTTTGATTTTCAATGTGTTGAAAAACCGAAGATGAAGATAATAACAATAAGCAATTATTTGTTCATTTACTGGGAGCAACCTTTATCATCTGTCCGAAACAAGGTATTTTTTGCAGGATCACTTTCATTTCTTTTAACGGCGGTGATCCACGAATGGAACCGGAAAACCATCGCTATTGATGGCATTATTTCTAACGCTTTTTCAGCAGGATAAGCGCTTCCATGATTAACGCACTATTTTTGCAGAAAGAATATGTATGCACATCACCATCGATAATAAACTGAAGAAACTGATCGTAATTGGCGATAGGTTGCTGATAAAACCTGCACGACCTGACGATAGAACCGCAAGCGGGCTATACCTGCCTCCGGGAGTACAGGAAAAAGAAAAAGTGCAACAGGGATATGTGATCAAAGCCGGCCCTGGTTATGCCATTCCTATGCCTGTAGAAGATGAACCGTGGAAAGGTGACGAAGAAAAAATAAAATACATTCCCTTGCAAGCCAAAGAGGGGGATCTGGCTATTTTTCTGATGGGCGCTGCCACAGAAGTCATGTATGAAGGAGATAAATATTTTATTGTGCCGCAAAGCGCCGTTCTGATGCTGGAAAGGGAAGAGGAGTTGTAATTCTAAAAAACAGTCTACCTTTTCCCGATTTAGGAAAAGCAATTATTTCTTCATTTACTGATTATCAAGTTTTTGCCGTTCAATTATTTGTGTTGACGGTTTGTGTTTTCCTTTTTTTACTAAAATCATCTATTGAGATTAGCCCTGTTTGGTACAACAATGAATCAAAGTCAGTTGTATTTACGCAATGATTATCATTACGCGTTTTATTTTTTAGGTAGTTCAATAGCAGCACTTGAAAAAATTGCTGGATAAAAGGAATAGCGTACTTTAGCGAAAGTACAAACGTAAGCGGTAAGCTGAGCACAACCATCGTTAGGTTCATTAAAACAAATATTTTAACTTTGGCCAAATTATGCCAACAATCAATGCCATATTAAGAGAACTGAAAAACGTTCCGGTAGACAAACCGGAAGACCTGTATTCTATCATCCATTCCTTCCATACAAATACAAGGAAGGGTGGCAAGGAAAACAAGGAAATTCTTTCTTTCGCCGGCTCTTTTGGCGACCTTTCGAAGAGTGATTACAAGGATTTTGTGGACCACATAAAGCAGGCACGGGAAAATCTTTTTGACCGCAATATTAATTTATGAGACCTGCGCTTTGTTGACACAGACATACTTTCTGAATTTTTACGTGGAACAGAAATCGTGGTTGGCAATGTGAAAAAGTATTTAGAAAATTATGACTCAATCAACTTTAGTATTATAACTTATTATGAGATATTAAACGGATTACTTTACAAAGACGCAAGAAAACAACTTAAAAGATTTTCAGATTTCGGTGAATTGAATAAAATACTTCCACTGACATTAAGCGCAACCAGGCAAGCTGCAGAAATTTATGCCAATCTTAGAAAGAAAGGAGAACCAATCGGACATACCGATTGCTTAATTGCAGGAATTGCTCTGACAAACAATTTGCAACTTGTAACAAATAACAATGATCACTTTAAGAGAATAGAAGGTTTGGAAATAGTCAACTGGCTAAAATGAGAGATTGCTTGCTACTTACATCGGCGGTACGCAACTTTTAAACACCAAACATTCAGCTTATGAAACATAAGACTATGCCAATATTTTATTTCCTTTTTTTATTTGCAATTTGAAACGCCCAGAGCGTGACCAATTCCAGAAATAACTCGTTATCACTGGAAGTTGGTAAAACCCGGCTCATTTATAAACTTTGACCATATTTCAAGACCACCTGCGCACTAAGGGAATCAAACCTCATCAGCTTATGTTCTTTTGTTTCCACTATTTTTGACGAAGAACCAAAAAAACTGTTACTTCTTTATTAATTGCCATTTCTTTAAAGTTTTCTAAAGCTGTTTCAAAAAACTAATTTTAGCAATTGCATGATCTTCTGCCTGCGTTTTTGATTGAATATTGGTGAACCCATAATGATTCAGCACGAGATAAATGTAGGAAAGAGGCTGGTATTCCCAGGAGAGCCGGATGTTGTAATTGTCGGCTTTGTTTGCTGTATTTTTTTGGTAAAAACCATTCAGCTGTATTCTTGGATTTAAAGCGAGCCGCGCCTGCACTCCATAAAGATCAATTGTTTGAGAAGTGAACTGCTCTCCCACTTTCATAAAATGATTGCGGTTGAATATCGCTGAAAAAGACATTTGTGGAATTGGCGCGAATTGTAAAGTCCAGTTGCCGCTGTTCAGTTTTCCATTAAAATAAGGCCCCCAGGTATAAACTCCAGCGAGGCTGATGATCCTTGACGGATCGGAAGTCAGATAAATTTGCTGATTCGTGAAATAATAAGAGCCTGGAGCAATCGTCACGCCCAATGGCTCAAACGGTTCTGTCAACCGCTGATAGGCAGGGGCAACGGCATAACCAAAATAAGCGCCGCTCTGAAAATTAAGCCACACAGGAAATAGCGTAAACGTACGTTCTATTGATTTTCCGGTAGATGCCTGCCAGTAAAACTCCGGCAGAAAACCTGGTTCAAAAGCGCGCAGGATCTTTTTAAAAGGCAACCGCTTTCCACGATAATACCAATTCATTCCAGGCGTCGTTCCTATTACGTCATTGCGGGAAACAAAACCCATTTCCGGATCAAAATCTTTGCTTACATAAGATTGTGTCAGCCAGATCTTCATGTGATTGGTGGAATGAAAAATTTGCGCAATGCCGGCTGCACCGCTTTTACCTTTTTGTGAATTGTCAGAATGCATCAGCAAGGTGTTGACTGAATTCGTTTCCCCCAAACGAAAAAAACCATCAATGGTGCTTACGATGTTTGTATTCCCCGGTTCATTCTTAACGGTTACCAAACCTCCAAGACGGTTGTTTGCGCCAATGTTTTCGGAATAACGTCCAACAAAGAAATTGGTCGCCGGGCTATTATCAGAAGCCCTTTGCCGCATGGCAATTGCGCCATAATTTGTTTTATTGGAGCGGTGCACAAACCTCGCACCTCCATCAATGGGAATCGGATTTCCCAAACTATCCAATCCAATGCTCCTGCTGAAAAAAGGTTGAATGTGCATTTGCCCGCCAGAGCCATCGGCGCTTTGTGAAACGCCGACTCCAAATAAAGAAGCATTCTCTAAAAAGAACTGTCTTTTCTCAGGAAAAAAAACTGAAAACCTGGTCACATTATTTACCTGCTGATCCACATCTGCCTGTGCAAAATCGGTATTGACAGTAAGGTCTAAGACAGAGTTTGGATCGATGGCCCATTTCAAATCACCGCCGGCCTTAAAGTTGGTTTTTGATACTTTTACCGAAGAATCAAAACCTCTATAATGATCGTAAGACGAAAGCACATATGGTTCAAAACGGATGTTCGTTTTTGCCGGCGGCGGTTCCAGGTTTTTGAGAATGCCGGCATAATTCATTCTTAGGGACGTAAACGCGCGGGGATAAGGAGAAAAAGAAGTGATCTCATTGGTGAGGCGGCGGTTTCGATAAATACTCAATCCCCAACTTTGTACAGAATCTGCTTTATTAGGATAGCGCAACGTTTGCCACGGAATGGCGATTTCTGCCGTCCAGCCGGAGTCAGTACGGTTGGTTCTCACCTTCCAAAGCCCGTTCCAGTCCACATCATAATATAAATCATCAAAAGACAAAAGGTCGCGCTGTACGCCATAAGGATCGGTTACAAAAGCCATGGCGTTTCTCTGGTCGTTAAAACAATCCAGTGCGATGCCTACGAGGTCGCGGCTTTTATCATCAAAATCCCGTAAAAAATCGGTAGAACGAATCGCTTTTTTTCCAAGGGAATCATGGGCAAAAATGCCAAAGTACAAATACTGGCGATTGTATAAAACTTTTACGTCCGTTTCCTCGCCGGGAGCAGTGCCCTGCACCGGTTCGATCTCAACAAAGCGCGGTGAAGGCTTTGCCAGCTTCCATTCAGGCTCGTTCAGCAAACCATCAATTTGCAAAGAAGAATGAATCTGCACCGCATCAATTTCTTTTTTTATTGAATCGGGTTGAAACACATCGGCATTCTGAGAAAAAGAATTTAAAGAAATGGAAATAAAGACACCAAGCAAGATTGTTTTGCAATGCATCAAGTAAAGATAGGAAACGGAAAGAAATTATACGGCCTGAATCGAATGGTAATCTCTGAAAAAATCCGATGCTATTTTACATATTCCTTGTTACCGCTCTTATCAATATAATATTTCCCGCCTCTTGGCCCCTGGTATATTGTTCTTCCTTTCGCATCGGTGCTGATCGCTTTATCAGCGGGATGAGCCGTATTGGCGGGATTTACAACTGTAGACTGTCTTTTCACTTTTGCAACAGATGTGGTGGCGGGAGTAGTGGTCGTTTGAACTGTTGAAGAAGCTTGAGTTGTGGCTGCCTGATTTGCTTTTGCCTGCTTTTTAGCTAAGGCTTTTGCTTCCCGGTCTGCTTTTTTTTGTGCTGCCACAGATGCCTGATCTGTAGTAGTATTTGCATTGGCAGTAGCAGCTTTTGCTTGTTCTTTTGCCTGTTTTTTAGCTAAAGCCTTTGCTTCACGGTCTGCTTTTTTTTGCGCCGCTATTGTTGCCTTATCAGTTGCTGTTGTTTGATTTACAGAAGTGGCATTCGCTTGTTCTGCCTGCTTTTTGGCTAAAGCTTTAGCCTGTCTATCGGCTTTCTTTTGGGCAGCAATCGCTTCTTTGTCGGCTTTATTCTTTTCTTTTGAAACAGAAGAACTGGGCTGAGCAGAAGTAGTTTGGGCAGCTGCGGTGGCATAAACTCCAAAAGATACAAGGAGTATTAAAATTATTTTTTTCATAAATGCTGATTTATTTAGTAAAAGGGTTGAGTTCTCCCTTAATAGCGAAGAATTATGCCAAGGTGATCTTGTTAAGTAATAAAACAGTCATTTTATATCTTTGTAAAATCGAGGTAATAAAAACGTGATATTTATTTGTTTACTGAATGATAAGAATTAATCTATTCTTCCGGAATGCCGGACTGATCAAACTAGATGCACTTACTCTTAATCCCTTAGCTTACGAAATATTTCAGGCATACTTTGCTCATCTATTGCCTCCATGTCTATAAGTTTTAATGATTTCACCATTTTTAGCGTTGTGGTTTTATATTTCTGAAAATGTGGTGTTTTTAAATGTGATTCATAAGCGTTCCTTTCCGCATATATTTCCAGGATCCTTACCTGTGTTGGATTTCCCTTTTGGTACATCGGATAAATAGAAATAACGCCTGGTTCTAATTTCATAGATTCCCGTGATTCCTCTTTAAGAATTGAATTGTATTCTTTAACATAATTTGAATCGATTTCTATTTCTGATATACGAATCATCAGCCTGCTTTTTTGAGCGAAAATATTACCTGAAGTTAACAGGATGAATGTTATTATTAAACAATATTTCATCGGCTTTGTTCATTTTTTCTTTTGTAACTAAACCATTATCTTCATTTCTTCAACGAGGCCATATCAATAACAAAGCGGTATTTTACATCGCCTTTCAGCAACCGTTCATAAGCTTCATTGATCTGTTGAATGTTGATCATCTCAATGTCTGCAACAATGTTGTGCTTTCCACAAAAATCAAGCATCTCCTGCGTTTCAGCGATGCCACCAATCATTGAACCGGCAAAACTTCTGCGGTAAGGAATGAGACTAAATGCCGCAACGGGGAGTGGTTGCTCCGGTGCTCCTACCAATACCAGCGAACCATCTACCCTTAGCTGGTTTAAATAAACATTTATGTCGTGCTGTGCAGAAACAGCGTCGAGAATAAAATGAAGTCTGCCTGCATAGCGAGTCATTTGTTGTTTATCTTTTGAAAGCACCACATCATCAGCGCCCAAACGTTTTGCATCTTCAACTTTAGAAGGCGAGGTGGTAAAAACAATTACCTCAGCG
>JAHEZB010000067.1 GCA_023251285.1 Chitinophagaceae bacterium
AAACCTACAATTCCATTTACCATTTCGCAAATCGGTGAAGGATGCGAAATGGTAAATGGAATTGTAGGTTTTGGATGCAGGATCTTTTATGGGGTAAAAGCGGTAAGATTTGTGATGGCGGCTCATTCCCAATTGAAATACGGTGCGCGGCTTATCAACTCTTACCTCGGAAATAACTCTACAATTTCGTGCTGTGAAGTTCTGAACACGCTTATTTTTCCCAACCATGAACAACACCATAACAATTCTTTTTTGTGTGCGTCGCTTGTAATGGGACAAAGCAATATTGCCGCAGGCGCTACGATTGGAAGCAATCACAACAGTCGTGGAGCAGATGGAGAAATCATTGCCGGCAGAGGCTTCTGGCCGGGATTGTGCGTTAGTTTGAAACACAATTCCAAATTCGCCTCGTTCACTATTTTGGCAAAGGGAGATTATCCTTTCGAGATGAATATTAAGTTCCCATTTTGTTTGGTAAGCAATGATGTAACCGATGACAAACTGGTTTTGATGCCGGGTTATTGGTTCATGTATAATATGTATGCGCTCGCCCGCAATGCATGGAAATTTGAAGACCGTGACAAGAGAACAGAAAGGATTCAAAAGCTGGAATTTGACTACCTGGCGCCCGGTACGATTAATGAAATATTTGCGGCAATTGACATTTTATCAAAATTAAAAATTGATGAAAATGGAAATGCTGAAATAACAGGAATAGAAAACAGCAGCCGCAAAACGGAAGTGGTAAAAGTGAAACACGTGTTGGATTTATTCAAAGAATTGATTTCCTTTTATGGTATCGTTCAATTAATGAAACATGTGAAAGAAAAGCAGTTCACTACTTTTGAGGAATTTAAAAAAAGTATACCTGTAAAAATTTCCCGGGCAGAATGGAAGAATATTGGAGGACAATTAATTCCTGCAGCAGATGTAGAAAAATTAAAAAATAAAATAAAAGAAGGCAAAATAAATTCATGGCATGAAGTCCACGATTTTTATCGGCATGCAGGAAACGAATATGAGAAACAAAAGCTGATTCATGCTTTCAGCTCATTACTTGAAAATGAAAATATTACTTCCAAACAGTTTACTCCTGAATTTTTTATTTCATTATTAAAAAAATCTATTGACACAAAAACGTGGATGAGTAAAGGAATTTATGAATCGCGTGCTAAAGATTACAACAATCCTTTCCGAAAAATGGTTTACGAAAGCCAGGACGAAATGAATGCCGTTGTTGGCAAAATTGAAGACAATCAGTTTATACAAGATCAGTTTAAAGAATTAGAAGACTTTAAAAAAACAGTAAAAGGATTGGTACAAAAATTTGGCAAAGTAGCCACGGCGTAGTCACAATATTTAGGTACCAAAATCAATTCCCACTTTTTTAAAACCGGTGTTTTTCAAAAAAGTTTCTATAATATTTTCACTTCGTGCATCAGCCTGTTGAAGAATGTTTTGTTGGATGGCGTGTTCATTTATTTCATTCCCGATCTTTATTTTAAGCGCCGTTACGGCCTGTTCATTCCATGTTCCATTTTCGATAAAAGTTTCAAAATCAGAAGGATTCAGGATGGTTTGAAGAATTTTGGCGCGTGGCAAAACTACATGGATGGAATCCCCTGCTGTATAAATATCTTTTTGTTGCAAACCGTTTAAATCTGTACCAACAAGCACTTTCCCGCGACCGATGATTACCAGTTTATCAATAGCAGGAGTTAAAACCGTTCCAATTGCAGTTGGAAGCAGTGAAGGCAACCCATTTCCGATTTTTGCGGTATCCATCACCACTTCATCGGTAAAAGTAACCGTGATCAATTGCGCCAGCGAATTAATTTGCTGAATAATAACCGGCGTTTGTTCAATATTTATTGGTTTACTGCCAAAGATATTTTTGAAACCCGGAAGCCAGTTTATTTTTTGAAATAAAAAAATGATCAGCAATACTGCTACAATAATCAGCAGGTATTTTTGCAATACTTTTCTCATTACGACAATGCATTTTTTGCTGATGAAAAATTGATATTGATATTTTTAAATCCTTCCTTTTGCAAAAAATTACTGATAAAAACTGTAGCATTTGTTTCTGCAGCTACCAATATTCCTAATGAATCAGTGGTTGCTTTTATTTGTTGCTCTGCCTGCGCCGCCAGCTCATCCTTTTCCTGTGCAGTAAAATTATTTCTGAAAAATGAAACATCCTGGTAAGCCGTTTTTATATCTTCCGGCTTTATATTAATGTATAATAATTTAGCGTGTGGTAATGTAATAGAAATATTGTCGCCACTGATATGAATATCTTTTTCTGTAAGTTTTGAAAGATCAATTCCGGCAGCTAAAGAAGCTTTACAGCTCATTAAGATTTTGCGGTCGCCTATTTTATACCACGTTTGATTGTCATTTGCCTTAATAATTTTCGTTACTACATATTCTGCTGTCGCCAGGTCGCTCATTTTTTGTAAACCAAGTACTTGTTGCATCTTAGAAGGTTCTACTTTTGAAGAACATTTGATGGCAGATAAAGAAAAACAAAGCAGGACAATGAAAACCGGAATTCGCATCATGCAATTTACAAAAGGCAGCCGGCGTTCTATATTTCTTATTCGATTTATGCGGAATTTCAACTGAATTTTTGGTTAAAAAATTGGTCACTAAATGCTCATAACAATTGCATGAATATTCTTTTTTTTGAAAATAACAATCGGTAATATTTCTTCGTATTCTAGGATTCAGAAACTACCAAATTTATTTTTTCAGTTGGAAAAATTAGGCAGCAATGTGATAGTTATCCACATATTTCGTTCTTCTTTTAACCACCGCAAACATTCTGAGAATAAGCTTAAATTTTACGTTGTTGACTACGGTTCCCCATTCCTTTTGCTGCAGTTTTTTTTCTGCATATTCTCTTATTTCTTTATCCCATTGCATGGCACTTTTTGCTGCTTGAGATAGGTCCGATTTAAGTTCCTTATTAGCCAGATGACTTACCCGCTTTTTCCCTTTAATACTTTTGCCCGAACTATGATCAAAAGGTATCACTCCAACATATACCGCATAAGTTCGGCCATCGGGAAAGCTAGTGAAATTTTCAGTGTATGCTATCGTCATCCATCCATTTACTTTGCCAATACCTTTGATACTTGTAATTAAATCATAGTTTACTTTGAAGTCGTTATTTACTTCAATAATTTTCATTATTTCAGCTTCTACTTTTGAGATACTTTTTTCATTGTTTGTAAGCTTTTGTTCCAATTCTTTGATAATAATATCCTTTCCTAAATCTGGATAAATGTGTTTACGTTCTTTAATAGTAGCCTGATACCCTGCACTTTCTCTTACCAGCCTTTTTCTAAATTTTAGAAGTTCCTTAAGCCGTATAATCCTTTTGTCTAAAGGCTTTGACGGCTTTAAAGACGAATACTTTTCAAATGCATATTGAGCAATCCGCTTTGAATCCACTTTGTCATTCTTTCCTCTAATGATTCCCAGCGAGTGCTTAATAGCCAGCCCTGGAATACGGATAAAAGGAATCTTTTTATTTTCACAAAACTGAATCAATTTGTACTCGTAGCCCCCGGTATATTCCATGACTACCACACAATTTTTCAGATTGATTTTGTGAATTTTACACCAGGTTAAAAATTCCCGGAATCCGACCGTTCCATTTTCAATTTGAAGATGCTGATTGTTTTGTTTGCAATAGATGTCAAGTGTATTTCTAGATACATCTATGCCAATAATAAATTCGTGCTTTTTCATAAATTTGTGCTTTATGTTTTTATAAAAAACTTGCTCTGTCAAAAACCTTTGATGAGTCAAAGAGATAATTCTAGATGGACCTGGAGCAAGTAAAATGATGGCAGGGACTAATACGAACATTTGACCTTTTAGACAATGTTTGCTGCAAAGTTCACCCTGCCATTATTTTCAAAGTTATTCACATTTCCCTAAGTTATTAACACCCCCTAGAACCCCCATATAATAATAATATTAATATGATTAAAGAATGGCTTTTACTTAAATTCAATCCAAAGGTTTGCTGCACAAAAATCAGAACTTTTAAAAAGCATCCATCCTTGATAGATAATTTTTCATTTCAGTTTGATATTGGACAGCAACTGCCCTCGCTTCTTCAGCAAAATTTTCGTCGTCGCCGGCATAAATAATCGCACGGGAAGCATTGACCAAAAGGCCGCAATCCTTATTCAATCCATAGTTGGAAACCTCTTCCAGGCTACCGCCCTGCGCGCCGACACCAGGAATTAATAGAAAATGATCCGGAATTATTTTTCTGATTGAAGCAATTTCAAAAGCTTTTGTAGCGCCAATCACAAACATCAGGTTATTTTGTGTGCCCCATTCAGCTGTCTTTTTTATTACTTCTTCGAATAAATAATTTTTATCAACGCGTAATTGTTCAAAATCTTTGCTTCCTTCGTTGCTGGTTAATCCCAAAACAATTGCCCACTTATCCGCATGATTTAAAAAAGGTTTTACACTGTCACTTCCCATGTAAGGCGCGACAGTAACGGCATCAAAAGGAATCGTTTCAAAAAATGCTTTGGCATATTGAGAAGAAGTATTTCCAATATCTCCTCGTTTTGCATCTGCAATTTTAAAATGAGTTGAGGGGATATATTGAACTGTTTTTTGCATTGCCTCCCAGCCTTTTACTCCCAGAGCTTCATAAAATGCAGTATTGATTTTATAGGCAACACACAAATCTTCTGTAGCATCAATGATTTGTTTATTGAATTCAAAAATCGGATCAGTGCTGGATTTCAGGTGTGCAGGAATTTTTCCAATATCCGTGTCAAGGCCTACACATAAGTAGGATTTTTTTTCTTTAATCTGATGTATTAAATAATCCCGGTTCATTTTTTAAAATTGATGCTATATTTTAAAAATAAGATTATAGCTTATTTCTTCGTTTGTTGGATTTGCAATATTACAATTCAAGCAATAGATTTTTGCTTTAATGTTTTCAGTCAATAAAGTTTCTAATCTTTGCGACAATAAATAAAAACTTTTGCAGTTTGAAAATGATGAATGAAAAGAAAGAAACCGATTTTTATTATACGATTGAAAGCACTGCCGTTGCGGAATTCAAAGACCGGGGCAGTAAATTTTTGGCTTACTCATTTCCGGTAAAAAATACAGATGAGTTTAAAAAGTATTTACAGGAATTAAAAAAAGAACATTCAAAAGCGGTACATCATTGCTATGCTTACCGGCTTGGAATTGATGGAAATAATTTCAGGACCAGTGATGATGGCGAACCGGCGGGAACAGCCGGAAAACCGATTCTCGGGCAAATAGACTCTAAAAATCTCACTGATGTTTTAATCGTTGTAGTTCGGTATTTTGGTGGCACTTTATTAGGAATTCCGGGATTGATCAATGCTTATAAAACAGCGTCATCATTGGTTTTGCAATGCACGCCGGTTGTACAAAGGTCGGTTGAAGTGATTTACGAATTGCATTTTAATTATACAGAAATGAATGAAGTGATGCGCATTCTTAAACACTTTAAATGCACCGTAATAAAAAATGAAATGCAATTGTTCTGCAGGATCGAGACCGGCATTGCAAAAACCGAAATTGATGAAGTTTTGCCGGCATTAAAAGAAGTACGAAATTTAGAGTTGCATCTTTTAGAGTAATATTCAAAAAAGTTGATTATGGAAAAGAAATATAAAACCTTTTGGAGTTTTTATCCATACTATCTGACTGAGCACAGAAATCCCGTAAGTCGTGGATTACATTTTACCGGAACGCTTTTGATATTTGTTTGTATTATTCTCGGAATCATTACCGGCAAGTGGTTTTGGTTTATCATCATCCCCCTTTGCGGTTACGGTTTTGCATGGTTTGGCCATTTCTTTTTTGAAAAAAATAAACCAGCCACATTTGTTTATCCTCTTTATAGTTTAGGCAGCGATTTTGTCATGTTTTGGCACATCATAACTGGTCAGATAAATAAAAAAATGCGCAACGCTGAACAAACAGTAGCGGTTGAATAAGAAATTTATTTAGAATACTTTTTGCTGTTGTAATTGTTAGTTGTGAAATTAAATCTGTAATTTTAAAACATGTCTGAAGCATTAATACATCCACCGAAAACAATGCTGGAAGTGTGGGAAAGCCTTCCTGAAGGAACTTTGTGCCAGCTTATCAATAATCAATTAATTATGAGTCCAGCTCCACGAGAAATTCATCAGAAAATATTGAATCGTATTAACGTTGCAATTTTTAATTTTTTAGAAAAAGTGAATATAGGGCAAGTTAGAATAGCTCCTTACGATGTTCATTTCTCAATACAAAACATTTTGCAGCCGGATATTTTGTTTATAAAAGAGCAAAATCTTCATAAAATTGAGGAAAAAGGTTTAGTGGGCGCTCCTGATCTAATCATTGAAATTTTGTCACTATCAACTTCTCAACTGGACTATGATGTGAAGAAAATGGTGTATGAAAGATATGGCGTTAGTGAATACTTTATTGTTGATCCGAATTCAAAATCAGTCGATTCTTTCTTCCTGCAAAATGGAGAATATGCGGAACAAAAAAACGTTACAGGGAAAATAAATTCAACCGTCTTAGAAACAACAATTTCTTTTTAAAATAAATTACTCCAACAAATCCGGCCTTCTTTCCTTCGTTCTTTCAACAGATTTTTCACTCCGCCATTCTTCAATTTTTGAATGATTTCCACTCATTAAAATTTCCGGAACTTTCCATCCACGAAACTCTTCCGGACGTGTATAAACAGGAGGCGCTAATAAATCATCCTGAAAAGAATCAGTAAGGGCAGAAGTCTCATCGTTCAACACGCCTGGAATTAATCGGCCGATTGCATCTGCTAAAACTGCAGCGCCTAATTCCCCACCACTCAAAACATAATTTCCAATAGAAATTTCTTTGGTAATAAAATGATCACGTACACGCTGATCGATTCCTTTATAATGGCCACAAATGAGCAGTAAGTTATCTTTTAACGATAATTGATTAGCCATTTTTTGATCAAAGATTTGTCCATCAGGAGTGAGAAAAATAATTTCGTCGTAAGAAGTTTTTTCTTGCAAAGTTTCAATTGCATTTACTAAAGGTTCGATCATCATCACCAAACCAGCACCACCTCCAAATTGATAATCATCAACCTGGCCATGTTTATAATTTGTAAAGTCTCTTAGATTAAAAAGGTTGATTTCCAGCAAACCTTTTTCACTTGCTCTTTTTAAAATAGAATGAGCAAAAAAACTTGCCATTAATTGAGGAACCACTGAGATGACATCAATTTTCATCAGACAAAGATAACAAAGTCAAAAAGTAGAAAATTTTGCAAATGTGAGAGGTTCCAAAGGTAACCATCCTTCGTTTCCACTAAAACTATGGAAAATACTATGTCATTGATTATTAAAACTATTGTTGTTTTATAAATAAGAATCTTACTTAAAAATGACAAAAAACGGTTGCCAAAACATTGTCAAGCTTTGTTTCGATTACCAAATAACTACATAAATAATAATTGAATAGAGATAAAAGCGTCTTTACATTTATAACAGCAAAAAAAGCTTTTATGAAAAAAGTAATTTTAATTCCATTAGCGCTTTGCATTTCTGTCCTTTCCTTCTCTCAATATAATTATCCGGCAACGCCTGTTATTCCTGTTGTCGATAATTATTATGGAACCAGTATAACCGATAATTATCGATGGATTGAAAACATCAAAGATTCTTCTGTGGTAAAATGGTTTCAGGAACAGGCCGATTATACCAATAAGGTTTTAAGTAAAATTCCCGGGCAACAAAGCCTGATAAATGAAATGGAAAAGCTGGATAGCGTGCAGGCAATAATTTATGGTGTCCCAAAGCTTGCTAACAATACTTTCTTTTTTACTAAACGATTACCAGGCGAACAAGTTTCGAAAATTTATTCACGCCCCCAACAAGGTGGAAGTGATCGCTTACTTTTTGATCCGCTTAATTATATCCAGGGGAAAGTGATGAATGTACATTTTGATATAAGTAAAAACGGAACATATATGCTGTTG
>JAHEZB010000068.1 GCA_023251285.1 Chitinophagaceae bacterium
TAAGATTTCCTCAATTATGCTGCCAAATAAAAGGGGGCGGCAGGAATCGTTGAATTGAGAATCAATTTTTTATATTTTGAAACGCGGTATAAGCATCGGAACCTTTTGAATATATCCTTCGTATTGTTTGCCAAATTCCTTTATGAGTTTCTTTTCTTCAAATGAAATTCCCACCAAAACATAAAGGGTCAATAACACCGCGGCAATAAAATTATTAAGAAAAGGAAAAACCAAAAATAATCCCCACACAAATAAAATAGTGCCGGAATATAAAGGATGCCTTACAAAGCGATGGATGCCATTTACTTTTAATTCTGATGCTGGAACAGGAGTAAATATTGACCTCACTCCACTGAGCAGCATAAAGTATTTTTTTATGGAAACGAACATGATTATTAACCCGGGCAAAATCAAAAACAGAACCGAAATGTATTTGATCCACACCGATCTGATGAGCAGCGGGCTTTCAAACGAATATTGAAAATATAATAACAAAATCAAAGTGACTGTCGCGAAAATGGAATAACCGAGGCGATAATACCGAAAAGACTTTTTTAATTTCTTTTGAAAAAAATCCTTAACAGAGGAAGATGCAAGAATGCTGTGAATAGTATAATAAACAATCCAGAGTAGTATGAGTAAAAGATGGTTCATTGTTTAAGAAAATACAAATGTCAAATATTTCTTAGTTTACTGAAGTACCAATTCTTCGTATACGCTTAACCGTTATGTCACTTTTTGTCGATCATCAGATACAAAACCGATCTTCCCGGTAAAGCAACTTTTATCCCGTTTTCCGTTTCTGACGAATAAACTTTTAAACTAAAATCGGCACTTATCATATTTGTTTAAAAATTAAAAACAGTATGACAAGGATGCTCAAACGAAAAATCTTTTGCGAAACGCTTTGTTTATCTTCCTGAAACTTTCAACATCAAAACATTATGGGATTCAATTTGCTTTTTCAAAGGCTTTTTTGTATCCCCAACATTTACTTTTTTCCAGAGATCACGCAATTGATAATTTACTTTTTTTGTATCTAACGACCGATTAAATATAGTATCATTAATCACTTCATTCTGCCAGTTGAAATTGATATTCTTTGTTTCAGCAGATCTGTTTAGAAAACAAATTGCCCAATTATTTTCACTCAAAGGCTTCACGTAAATTTCAACACTGTCAATAGTTTTATAAAGAAATCCTTCAATGCCCGCTTTGTCCTGATCAACGGCAATCACTTCTTTGTTCGTTAAAATATCTTTTGTTGTCTCAGACATTTTTCTCACATCATTTCCTGCTATCAAAGGCGCAGCAAGCATGCACCATAAAGAGAAATGTGCACGGTCTTCATTGGTGCTCATTCCATTTCCCACTTCAAGCATATCCGGATCATTCCAGTGCCCGGGGCCGGCATATTTTCTCAATCCTTTTTGCAAATCCGCGATTGGCATCACGCCCGTTTGTTTCCAGCTTCCATGGTCCAGGTAACCATCAAATTTCGCTGTGATATCTCCGGTTGTACGCCAAAGTTCGCCGACATTTTCTGCCCATTCCCACGGTTTATTCTGCCCCCATTCACAAAGACTAAAAACAATCGGCCTTCCTGCTTTTTTCAGTGCTTTGCTCATTGTTGTGTAGGACTCTTTAGCATTCAATCCATCGGAACTGCACCAGTCAAATTTTAAATAATCAATGCCGAGATTTGCATAAAATCTAGCATCCTGGTATTCATATCCTCTTGTTCCGGGATAACCGGCACAGGTTTTTGTTCCGGCACAATTGTACAAGCCAAATTTCAATCCCTTGGAATGTACATAATCGATTAAAACCTTCATTCCATGGGGGAATTTTTTGCGATCAGGAACAAGGTTCCCCGCAGAATCTCTTTCCATTTCCATCCAGCCATCATCAAGGACAATGTATTCATACCCGGCAGCTTTCATTCCTGAAGAAACGATGGCATCAGCAGTTTGTTTTACCAAATCTTCATTAATATTTGTTTGAAAAGTATTCCAGCTATTCCACCCCATCGGTGGTGTTAATGCAAGGTTTTCGAATTTTTGTGCATGAACGTTTACAAAAAAGAAAAGTGCAATTAGAAGAAGAATTTTATTTTTCATTTGGATTATATTCTTTTTAAAATTTCGTGTTTCCTATATCGTTAATCTTATTTTTTATCGACTACAAGATAGACAACACCCCGCGGCGGTAAAGCAACTTTTATCCCGTTTTTTGTTCCTGCAGAATAGGCTTTCAAATCGGCATAAGAGGAAGGACCACCGGAAATTCCGTCAGGACCATTTCCGTTTACAAAAACTTTTCTTGAAAATTCTCCATTGTCTGTGCCGCCGGTTAATGTGTAAAAATAAAAACGGTTTCCGGCTGTGGCATTGGAGGTAATGTTTACATTTTGAGAAGTAGTTCCTTTATTAATAAGGATCACCCCCTTTTCTCCGGAAGAAAAAGAAGAAGCAAACGACAACACATCAGAACTGCCGCTAACAGTGGATTTCAACATTCGGTCGCCAAGCATTTTCTGAAAATAATACATGTAATAATAAGCAGGACGCGGATTCCATTTCACTGCCCCCGGTTCATCGCCAATATTGAAAAGTCCCATATCATTTCCATTGCTCCAACCATTTGCCAGGTCCCAACGTCCAGTCATTCCATATTTATTTTGCAACGCTTCTCCCAGTAAAATAGCGGCATGCATTCCATTGATAAACGAAACCTGCTGCATGGAACCTTGTGAAGTAATGTTCCATTCAGTCAAAGCGATTGGCTTTACGTCTGCACCGGCACCGCTGAGACTGCTGTTTAAATAAGTCATCATTGCTGCAGGATTATTCTGCGCAGTATTTAAAATTTCTGATGCAGAAGCATTGGTTTGATATGCGGTAAAATAGCTATGGATGATATAATAATCGGAAGTCGTTTTTACCTGGGCAAGCACACCGGAATTCCATGACTTATCTGTTGCTGTTTGCCAGCTCTCAGGTTGCTTTTCTAAAAGCTGAGCGCCGATAAAAATGGTAGTTCCAATTTCTTTTGCAGCGGCGCGCATAGAATCTGCGAAAACGTTGTAATGTTTTCCATACAAATCGCCGGTTATGATTTCCGGCTGGCCATCCTTATTATTATTCAAATCAATTCTATAACCGGCTTCCCATGTCCCGTTATCTTCATTTCCGATTTCCCAATATTTGGTTCGTCCCTTATCATAACGAACCCAATCAGCTGCAAGGTGCGCTGCTGCTGCAACAGGGTTGTTGCCGGTGCCGTAGCGGGCATAAGCATAATTCACGGTGATCATTCCCTGGTTTCCTGTTTGCTGAAGCATTTTATAATAATTATCAACCGACATGGTCCAGCTTTCGGCATTTTTTCCATACCAATATCCAGCATCGGTTTCGTTCCCATTTGCATCAACCAATTTTGCAGGTGCATCAGGCGGAGGAGCGTTTTTTTCAGCATTCCAAAAGAAAACATCACTCAAACTTCCGCCCGGAAAACGAATGACATTTGGATGAAGGTTGGAAATATAACTCATCAAAGAAGGCTCTGTGATCATTTGTGTCATCCAGATGTTCGCATTATGGCCAAAAACAGATTTCGGCACTTTTGTAATGACGGTTCCAGCGTCAATATTCACGGTAACAGAAGTGGAAGAAGGGATTGCCGTATCTGTAAAAGCCGGGACAGTAAAGGTTTTCGGCGCCCAATCATTTAAGAAGAATCCTATTGTATTGGCTGTTGAAGGGTCTGTCGGATTTGGATCTGATGGAGGTTTTGTTTGCGTTGTATCAGGCCCGGCCGGTGGTGTAGGATTTGGTTTAACCGGAGATTTTTTGCACGCAATAAAACAAGCAGCACCAACCAATAACACGGAACAAAAATATTTTGATTTCATTTTATTTTTAGTTTTTGCTACAAAACGTTTTGCTTATCGGAATCGTTTGAATCCATTTTTTCAATTCATTAAATTCATAAGAAAGCTTTCCTTATTCTCAAAAAGTTTTGGTCCTATTTACACTGAAATTTGAAGTAAGATTTGCAATTTGAATTTTAAAATCACCTGCTTCCAACAACTTTTTATTCTCAGTATTTACAAACGCCAACTGTTTCAAAGGCAAAGTGAATGTCACTGTTTTTGACTCACCAGGTTTTAGATCTATCTTCTCAAACCGACGTAATCTTTTTACATCAGGCGTAATGGAAGCGACCAATTGTGAAGTAAATAATTGAACCACTTCTTTTCCCTCTTTACTTCCTGTATTTTTTACAGTTACATTGATTGTAGCTGTCTCATCAGGGCCAAAAGCTGTTTTATTTACTTTCAAGTCGTTGTATGCAAAAGTTGTATAAGATAATCCAAAACCAAATTGCCATTGCGGATCAAATTCGCCACCCTGGGGATTTCCGCTGCCCTCAGATGGTTTATGAATATATCCCACCAGATCATTTACATAACGCGGATAAGTGATCGGCAATTTGCCGCTTGGATTAATATCACCGGTAAGAATGTCCGCGAGCGCATCAGCGCCAAAATTAGATGGAAGATATATATCCAGAATGGCTTTTGAACCAGGAACAATACCATTAATAATTCTCGCACGGCCTTCATTCAGAATTAAAATTACGGGCTTGCCGGTTTTGATCATAGCGTTTGCCAGTGTGATTTGATTGGGAGATAAATTCATGTCGTTGACATTTCCCGGAGTTTCAGTATAACTGTTTTCACCAACACACAACAGAATGTAATCCACATCAGCAGCGGCTTTTACAGCAGCATCAACGTCCAATAATGAGTCTTCGTTAAATTTTCCCCACACTTCATTATAAGAAACTCCCTGCTCATACTTCACATTCTCTTTTCCAAATTTATTGGTGACGGCTTCTAAAATCGTATTGTATTGTTTTGCATAAAAATCAGTTTTTTCACCTTGCCAAGTATAACTCCATCCGCCATTCAAAGACCGCATGGAGTTTGCATTGGGTCCCGTTACCAAAACTTTTGCAGTCTTTGAAATTGGTAAAACATTATTTTCCTGCCCGGGCAGACGGGCATTTTTCAAAAGTGTGATCGATTCTGCCGCAGTATTGTAAGAAGCTTTATGAAATTCTTCGCTTGCGAATTTTGGATAATCTTTCAGATAAGTCATTGGCGTAGTAAAAAGATTCAGTTCTTCTTTCACTCTTAAAATTCTCGTAACCGCATCATCAATTCTGCTCACCGGCACTTTTCCTTCTTTTACCAATGCAATCACGTCAGTACAGAATTCTTTATAATTATATGGAATCATAGACATATCAATTCCTGCGTTGATAGCAAGCATCGTTGCGTCTTTGATATTTTTGGTGATATGATCGCGGCGATACACATTTTCGATATCCTGCCAATCAGTAACAATAAATCCGGTAAAATGCAATTCGTCTTTCATAATATCTGTCAGCAAATGCTTATTGAGATGTGTAGGAATTCCATTGATCAAGGCAGAATTTACCATCACCGTTCTTGCTCCAGCCTTCACTGCTGCTGCAAAAGGAGGCAAATGATATTCCCGTAAATAATATTCAGGGATCCATGAATCACTTCTGTCGTGCCCTGATTTCGGATCAGAATAATCCATGTAATGTTTGATGCTCACAGCGAGTTTGTCTTTGCTGCCCAAAGGATTTTGAACACCTTTTACAAAAGCCACACCTAGCTGTGATGTCAGGTACGGATCTTCACCAAAATCTTCCCAAATGCGTGGCCATTGAGGATTTGTACCAAGATCAAGCACCGGCGAAAAAGTCCATGGAACGCTTGCGGCTCTTGATTCATAAGCCGTGATCACTGCCGCATTAAAAACCAGGTCCGGATTCCAGGTGGCAGCCTGGCCGATTTCCTGTGGAAAAAGTGTAGCCCCTAAAATATAATTGCATCCATGATTATCATCCAACCCATACAAAACAGGAATCTTCATTTTTGTTTGCTTTGCTGCATTTTGAATCTGGTCAATTACCGCATTCCATTGATCAGCTTTCAAAGGAATTCCGGGAGAATTTAAAATAGAACCGATCTTGTAATTTTCTACGGCGTCTTTTAATTTCGCCGGATCAAAAACGAAATTTTCTCCTTCAACTTTGCCCAGAGATTCAATCGACACCTGCGCCATCTGGCCTACTTTTTCTTCCAATGTCATTTTCTTTACCAGCGCATTTACTTTAGCGTTAATGGCATTTTCATTCGCTTGTGCTTCGCACTTTTGTGCTCTAAAAAAGGTTGCACTACAAAATAAAAAGGCAACTTGAAAGATTCGTTTTAATCCGCTCATGATGATCTTTGTTTTTTATTGAATGATGATTTATTGAAATTAAAAAAGTAGAATTTGTGTGATCCAATGCCTATTCTTTCGACATATCTGTATTGCTTACAAAAGCAATCCTCTTACTGTCGGGTGACCATGATGGCGTGTTTATCGTTCCCTGTCCCCCATACAAATAAGCAATTACTTTCAAAGGGCCGCCGCTTACAGGCATCATTCTCAAATAAACATGCTTATAAAAAGGATGGTCATCAGGCTTTACTTCATCTTTTAAAAACGAGATACAAACGATCCATTTTCCATCAGGAGAAACATGTGCAAACCAGTTGTTGTAACCATCGTTCGTGAGTTGTTCAGGATCACTTCCGTCCGGCTTCATGCGCCATAATTGCATCAGCCCGCTTCTTACAGAATTGAAATAAATGTATTTTCCATCGGGACTATATTCGGGCCCGTCATCAAGTCCTGTTACATTTGTCAATTGAATTTCTTTTCCTCCATTTGATGGAATTTTATAAATATCGAACCCTGCAGGGGTTGGATCATTATTACGTTTGGCCGTGTAAGTCAGCCATTTTCCGTCGGGTGACCAGCCATGCAAATAAGAAAAACCAAGCAGCGGAGTAATCAGTTTCGGCTCGCCACCGGTGATCGGAAGCGTGTAAACGGTAGAACCAATCTTTCCGTCCGGACTCAGCGCACTGATCCCCAACATTTTTCCGTCAAAAGAAATAACATGATCGTTATTTATGTCTTTTACTTTTCCTGTTGGAAGCAAAGCCGGTTTCAACGTTTTCAGATCGAAACGATAAAGTGAACCTTTAGAATTATAGATCAAACTCTTCCCATCTTTAGTCCAGTTAGGCGCCTGCAGAGAAACATTTTCCGAATACAATATTTTTCTCTTTCCGGTGGCTACATCCATCGTTTCTATATTGCTGCCAAGAAACGTCCGGTAAGGAACGAGATCTTTTGACGCCGGAACAACGATTCTAACATTTTCAAATGTTGCTTTTTCAACAACATCTTTGTTATGAGCGCAGACAAATAAACCTACATATACATCGCCATCAAATTTGACATTCGAGATTGCTTCCGTTACAAATGTTTCTCCAAAATGAGCCACAGACATGATAAACGTATTTCCTCTTCTCTCCAATTGAACAACATCAGGCGCGGAAATTTTCATTTGTTTTTCCTCAATATTCGTATGAGGAGCATTTCGATATTGCAGCGAGGTAAGTCCGTTTCCATGAACCGTCGCTGCAACCATAGAAGCGCTGCTATCCAAACTTTGCCGGACCATCCAACCAAATTTGCGATGCTCTTCAACTCCTTTTCCTAAAAATTTTCCTCTTGCATGAACGATAAAATCGCCTTTCATTTTTTTCCATACAAAATGAAATTCATCATTGGCAAACCAAATGTTTGAGCCCGAGCCGGAAATCAAATAATCCTGAGAAGACGAATTATAATTCGCATTGCCTTTATGCAACACTTTTCCGATATCAGTTTGTCCCTCAAAAACGCCTATCTTTTGAGCAAGACTGTTTATGGATAACATCATAAAAGAAATTACGATAACAAGTTTCAGTGATTTAAAAAGCATGGTTCAAGTTTTATTTGTTTAATAATCTGAATACTCGGTAGAGTGCATTAGGATACTATCAATGTGATCG
>JAHEZB010000069.1:0-6727 GCA_023251285.1 Chitinophagaceae bacterium
CGAAAATAAATTATTGGAAATAAAGCCCGAATTAATTATTGAGCGCTTTTATAATTACGCGGCCATCACTGATGATGTGGCGCGCTCACGCTATTACACTATCGAATTTAACAACATTGATCTTCTCACTAAATAACTTCTACCATGAACACAGGCAAAGCATATTATTTTTTCCTTGACTACAAAAAAACAAAGGCGGCCATTAAAGCCAAAATTCACCGGTACAACGCTGATCTGCTATTGCTGTGGGATCATAATGCTACCGAATTCAGGGCAAAACATGGCCTTTCCGACACGCAAACCTACAAAACGCTAACTATTAAGTCCAGCGAAGAAACAACCATGTGGAGCATTTTAGAAATGTTTGGGGGCTATCTGCAAACTAACGCTATATGCAAGCTGGCCCCTGAAGAATTCAGGATAAACAATGTAGCCCTGCGAACAAAAAAGAGCGACCTGGTTAACACCAGTACCATTTACCGGCACATAAGAAAGCTATTAGCAGCCGGAATTATTAAGGAGAAAATTTTCAGGGGATCGAACACCTCTTATGAGCTAAAATTGAACGAAAACCTGATCCAATTTAGGCCAAATACGATGTATAATTTTTACTTAATGGAGGTATATAAGACCATGTTAGGCTCTGCTGAAGTAAAAGATCAGTATTTACGCGGAATCAGCTCATTTTCACCGAGTTTAGCCCATTTTCCCTACGGATTCACCCTTGCAAATTGCAATGATATTAGTACTGGTATCATATTACTGGAACATAAAATTAATATAGAATGTGGAATTGTTAGTATTGATTTTCTCCGCCTAAATCCCGTTTCTGCCGATCAATCAGAAAATCAAACTAACAATGAGATTTTTGATAAAGACAAGAACATTGACAAGAACTTTAACTCGAACCCGAAAAGTCAAACATCGTGCCACAAAAACACGAACAAGGTTCCGCGCGGCGGCCCCGCGGCTTCGGGCGCGGCGGCCCCCGAAAATTTTGAAGAGGAATATTCCAAAACGATGCAGGTAGGATCACATATTTCCAAGGCGGAAGATCAAAGAAAAAATAAAATTTATCCAAATACTGAAGATCAAAAACTATGGAAAGAAGTTTTATCATTTTATTGCTTCGCCATCGGAATCCTTTGGCCTGACAGAGTTATAACAGAATATGAACATAATAAAGTTTGTCAGGAAATTTACAAACACTTCAAAAAAGCAATAGGAAATAAAGAGGTTTATCCCGCTTTTACCCTGCTAAAAGGCGATTTTCTTTTCAGGATTTTATTAACCAAAAAATTTCTAAATCAAAATCCAATGTGGAACATGGAAGGCCCAATTTCCTATTTCTCATTTGATGCAAAAAGAGGTTACAACGGTACTTCCGGCTGGGTTGAACGAAGCAAAAAAATGGAGGAAAATAATAAACTCTATCTCGATCACTACAAAAAATTTATTGAGGGATGGAAGGATTACTCTAAAAATCCGGGAATGGAAACTTATCGAAAGGTATCTCAGCAGCTGGGTAAAATGAAAAATGAATGCTGGATAAATTATTTTAATAAAAGTGTTGCTAACCTCAATAACATTGATACCGCTGGCACTAAAGAGATTTGGAAAAACAATTATCAGGTTTAACTATGGAAAAAATAAAAAATATACCGGTTACGCTCAAAAATTTTTCTCCCGGAGAGATACTCGACAGGTACTACAACCTGCAACACAAATTATCATTGGAAGAAATCCAAAGGATTTCTTCCAATGAACAAAATTTAAAAACAGAAGTTCTAAGTGAATTATCATTTTATTAAACCCCTTTAAAAAATAAATATGCTATACATCGAAGTAAGAAAAACAGACAGTAACAGTACCAGGTACATTTCATCTGAACATTGGACTGTTAATGGCGGAATAAGTAAAAATGACTTTTACGAATCAGTAAAGGAATTAATTGCCAGGCACAAAGGAGATTTAGAATCTCTTTGGTGTAACGGTGAAGAGTATGCCGAAATTTCAAAATTCCTGAAAGAAAATTTCACTAACATTCCAATTTCTACAACACTGGACCGCTGCTGGTGGTTTAACGATACTGCAAAATTTATTTTTAATAATTATTTCGGTTAAGACTATGCTTTTAGGATTTAAAAAACGCTTTAAAGAGCCAATTCTATTTTACTCAAAGGTATTTACCATTCGTAAACGTAGGAAAAAACAGCCAAAAATTGGCGAAACAATTCACATGTACACAGCGCTTAGAACCAAGCATTGTGAACTGATCTCTAACAAAGAAAAGTTAAAGAGTATTCAGAACGTGAGAATTACAATTGATAAGCATCCGATTGAATTTAGGACTGGAACCGGAGTAGGCTACAACATAAGAGTTATTGTTGATGGCCGGTCGCTCTTCGGTCAGGAATTAGAAGAGTTTTACACATTCGACGGATTTAAGAATTATCAAGATTGGGCTGAATACTGGCTCACTGACGAAAAAGGAAAAAAGAAATCCCGCACCGGCGCTTTAATGCAATTATTTCACTGGACTGACTTAAAGTATTAATTCAAACCCTCTCAAAAAACAAAAACCTATATGAGCAATTCATCTAAAAAGAAGACCTACAATTTTACGGATCAAAAAACAAAAGACGAGGCAACCTATAAACTATGGTGTTGCTGGCGCGATGAGTACAAAGCCAAGTGGCAAGGCAACAATGCAACTGTATGGTATAGCAAAAATTCACGTCCTAATAATGGCCTCGACTGGTTAATTGAAAAAGCAAAAGAGCTTCGCATCGAATTTAAAGTGGCTTACATCTATGGCCCTGACAGAAAAGAAATTATTATGAAAATACCCGGATGCGATTTAGCCCATTTAAACAGAGAAAAAGGCATACACGATGGTAATTAGGTTGAGCCTTTCTTATGCAGACTTACAGTGCTTTGTCGCTTATAGTAACACTTTAATTAAAGTATTGAATCAACGCATTACTAAATTAAAAGACGTTGATAAGCCCCAGCAAATAGCTTATTTATCTGAAATAATGAAGATACAAATGAAATTAGCTTTCAAACTTTTTAACTGGCCGTTGGAGAACCGCCACAAGAAAATAAAAAGCGTTTCAATTACCTATATCCAAGGTTACATTTTTTGGTTGCACTATGATCACTCCCCCATACAAATAAATGATAAGATAGAACTGATCACTAAACACTTTTTAACAAGATAATGATGGCGGGAAAAATAGAACGAATGAGCTGGACAAAATTAGCGGAGAAACTTAAAGTAGATGTTATGACGCTGAAGAAAGACTGCAAACCAATTATGAGAAGGCTGGATAAACTTTCTTTAAAGAAAAATTACCGAATCCTTTGGCCTAAACAAATTAAAATAATCCTTGCCCACGTTGGGTTTGATAAAGACGAACTATAAAAAATGAAATACTTCTCCTTTAAAATAACGTTTGAAGAAAACAAGGCCATTTACCGCACCCTTGCAAAAAAGCACCATCCCGACATAACCGGAAAAGATGAGGTTTTTAAAGCCCTGGTAAATGAGTGGGAATTTTATAAGCTGGCTATCGAGAAAGGCGTTAAGCCTGAAGAGAGAACCGCTTACGATAAAATATTTAAAGACGCTGATTTTATAAATATAAACAACGTTGAGGAATTCTATTTTAAAAACAAACCGCTGGTGGATGAGTTGGTAGTTAGAATTTTTAAGGGTAAGAAAAACAAAAAGATGGATGAGGACTTGATAAAATTTGGCTTCACCATTGGAAAACAATTTTTGGATTTATTTAAGTAGAGCCATGAAACCAGCAGACGAATTATTATTTAGAAAACTAAGAGATCACATGAAAGACAAAGATTTTGCAGGGGCCAAAGCAGTTGCCTCCGAACTTGAAAAAAGAGGATATAACCCACAGCCAACCGTTATAAGCGAATATAATGTTATAACAGGCCAAAAGATCAGTATTGATAAAATTGACGAGGGAAGGCCCGGAAAGCATTTTGAAGATGATGGCGCTTACGCTGATGATAGTAATGAGGATTAAACATAACACAAAATAACCATGAATTCAAACAACCAAATTTTAACAGGCAAATTTGTTGACTTCCCCGGCATCCAGTCAGTAACAACAAAAGGAATAGTAATGCTGGTTTTTACCGATGCGCTGGCCTCCGGTACTAATGAATATGTACCGGTTACATTCTTAACCATAGTGGACGGTAAAGGCATAGCGCATACTGTTAGGCCGAGAGATATTATTAAAGTTTACAAACAAATTTAAAATGAGAAAAACAATTACACGCGCAGGCATTGGCTTTATTTCGGTTTTGCTTTCAATTTATAACCTTCTTTTTTTCATAATTGTATATCCGCTGCGCCGTTGTTACAATCATATCAGCGACACCAACAAAGCTTTTATCACTGCTCTTCCACAGAATGTTCGCGCGGAACTTGATGTGTGGGATAGCTTTGGCTTCAAGCAATCCCAGGAATATTTAAGAGATTTAACCCTCTTAAAAGTTTTGGGTTGGGACACTAAAGAACAATCCGCCCTGGCTCATCGTTCAGTTATCAAGCATATACATTGCTGCATTAAAATTCCTGATCAAAAAGACTTTGTTTACGTTTTACCTCCTATGCGATCCGCCGAGATCAACGAGGCTCCGCGCGAACTCAGCGGCGAAGCTTATAGCCCTGAAAAATATCAGCTACCCCCGGAGAAAGCTTTTGAACATTTAATTGAGCGTAACAGCGTTTCTGTTACCGAAGTTGGCAACCTGGCATATATCGCCCTTTACCATAAAGACGAAATGGTTTGTGCTTATGCCTTCAATTTAATTTTTGCATTACAGAAAAAATTTTTTACCACCTAATATGCAGCTCAACAAAATATACCAAGGCGACAGCTTGGAAGTGTTGAAAACACTTCCAAGCTCTTCAATTAATTGCTGTGTTACCTCACCACCCTACTATGGCCTGCGGGATTATGGTATGACAGATCAGATAGGATTAGAGGAAACACCGGAGTTGTTTATTGCTCGCCTTGTAACTGTATTTAATGAGGTTTACAGAGTGCTAAAGCCTGAAGGCACTCTTTGGGTTAATATTGGAGATAGTTACGCCAGCGCCCCCAAAAAGCGCGTTCCGGCCCATGCTAAAAAGAATAACCAAAACTGTTTACATCAAATAAACAAAATCACCGGTGGGTTAAAAGCAAAGGATCTAATTGGCATTCCTTGGATGCTTGCATTTGCCCTCCGCGCTGCAGGTTGGTATTTAAGACAGGATATTATTTGGAGCAAACCAAACCCAATGCCTGAGAGTGTAACAGATCGCTGCACCAAGGCCCATGAATATATTTTTTTACTCAGCAAAAGCAATAAATATTATTTCGATGCTGAATCCATCAAAACCCTTGTGTCTGATGCCACTGTTATAAGGATGGCCCAGCAGCTTGAAAAACAAAAGGGCAGTGATCGGGTACCAGGCCGAACCAACGGAACTATGAAAGCGGTTGGCCCTGGCAGAAATGCCCGGAAGGGAATTGATGTTAAGGGCGGAAATCAGGGCGCCGAAAAAGGTATTCCAGCAATGGGTTTAAAAGGTAACGGGTTTAAAGATCACTCCGGGTATTTTACACCGGATGGAAAATTAATTGGTGATGGCAAAGCAAATAAAAAAAGTGTTTGGACAGTTGCCACAATGCCTTTTACAGAGGCCCACTTCGCAACCTTCCCGGAAGATCTGATAGTAGATTGTATAAAAGCCGGATGCCCGCTGGATGGAATTGTTTTAGATCCTTTTTCCGGCGCCGCCACAACCGGATTAGTTTCAAGAAAGTTGGGGAGAAATTTTGTAGCCATCGAACTTAACCCGGAATATATAGAACTCAGCGATAGGAGATTATTCAACGAATTAGGAATTTTTAATTAAAGTAAAGCTTTATGAAGACGTTAAAAGAACATCAAGACGAATGGTACAAAATAAACGCCCCCTTGGGCAAACAGTTAGGTTATCCTGAATGCTGCATAAAAGAGTTTTGCGCCCAGCCACCGGAATTATTAAAGCAAATGAAAGCCCCTTCCAAAATTGATATAAGAAGGTACAAGGCGGCCTGCATTGATGGCATATTTACAGGGTTTGTTCCATGTGCTTTTCATGCCAAAGAGATCACTACCGGAAAAATTACCCTGAGTTCGTTAATCACAAATCGAGATACAGAACTCATTGGTTTCCCTTTATACGGTAAATAACCACTTAAACAAAAACTACAAGCAAATGACAAAATTCAGAGAAAAATATCACTATACATCGCATCTAAGCGGCCAACTTAAACTAATGGTTGAGGCAGGCGATAAAGTAAGATATACTGAGGTTCATAAGCAAATTGAACACTATTCAGCCGCATATAAAGACGTTAAAAATAAAGTTGGTCCACTGAGCGCAGCGGCCTCATTTCAAATGTTCATTCAGGAAGCGGTTGAAAAAACACTGGCATCCCCCGGCGCTGAAATTACTTGTAAAAAAGGTTGTAACCATTGTTGCCATCTACACGTTGATATTTCCGACGACGAAGCAAAGTTGATTTTAGATTATTCAGAAAAGGAAAATATAACTATTGACTGGCCGCGCCTCCAAAAACAAAAAGGCCGCGAAATTGAGCAATGGGAAGAACTTACAAAGGAAGATCGCGCATGTGTTTTTTTAAATAACGAAGGC
>JAHEZB010000069.1:6809-7938 GCA_023251285.1 Chitinophagaceae bacterium
GATAATTGCGACACAATTAAAAATCCGGGCGGTAAAGTTACATGGGTAACTTCTATGCCTGCCGAGATCGTAACCTCTGCAATTTCAAACACAACAAAAAGCGGCACAATGTCCGATATGTTATTTCAAACAATTAATAAATAAAAACTACAAGCAATGGCAAAATTCAAACAACGACCAACCGCACCGATTACGGTAGACGCGGTTCAATGGAAAGACGGAAAAATTTCGGAAGTAACCACCTGGATCAAGGAGGCAATGGATAAAAGCATGATGGAAGATAGTAGCGGCGCTATTATGCGAGTTAGTAACGATATTCATATCAACACCCCAAGGGGAATATTAATAGCTGTAAACGGCGATTGGTTGGTAAAAGCGGGCGACTTAATTACTCCGATGCCGGACGTCAACTTTAAAAATTGTTTTGAACCCCTCGATCTTGAAACGGAAAAAATAGTTCTGAAAGAATATATTTTATGCGCTGCCAACCTTTACAATGACGGCAAAAAGCACGAACACCAACCGATAAATATTAACCGCGGCTTTGTAGTATGTGGCCGACGCCACCATAATTGCATAAGCACCTTCGCGCAAATAGTTGGCTTCCCTTATTCGGAATTAGGCCAAAGAATTCAGAATACAGAAGAGCAGGGTTTTTTGACTAATACTAACCGGTTTGTTACCCGCAAAGAAGCCTATAAAATTGCTTTTGAATCTGATCAAATTAAAGGCCCGAACCAAGGCTATTCAGAAAATTCAATCGGTTTAACCAGCGAAGATTTATACTAAAAAGAAACAATAAAAAATTAATGAACAACCTCTTTGATAATAATACCGGAGCTGATTTTTCACAGGATGGAAAATACAGATATAGACTTTGGAGAATTTGGGACGAATCAAAGCCATTAGTTATGTGCATTGGGCTTAATCCATCAAAAGCAAACAGCAGCAAGAACGACCAAACAATTTCCTACCTGATAAAAATGCTGTGCAAATTGGGTTATGGAGGTTTCTATATGATGAATTGTTGGGCTTATATAACGCCAAAACCTGAACTGTTAGTTACGAATGACCTTACTGATGAATGGAACAATAATATGATAACAGTAACCGCCTCTAAATGCGAAGA
>JAHEZB010000070.1 GCA_023251285.1 Chitinophagaceae bacterium
TGAAATATGCAACAGAACAGATGAAATCTATTCCGGGATTGCGCATCATCGGCAATGCAAAAAATAAAGTGAGCCTTATTTCTTTTATCATAAAAAACATTCATCCGCAGGATGTAGGTGTATTATTAGACCACCAGGGAATCGCCGTGAGAACCGGCCACCACTGCACCCAGCCTTTGATGAACCGCTTTCAGATTCCGGGAACTGTCCGTGCTTCTTTTGCCATGTACAATACAAAAGAAGAAGTGGACCGGCTGATTTCAGGAATTCAAAAATCTATAAAAATGCTGTCGTAAATGAATGAAGATACCACGATAAAAGAAAGAGAGGAAGAGATAACAGATGAATTTTCTTTGTTTGATAGCTGGGAAGAAAAATATGAATACATCATTGATCTCGGTAAAAGATTGGAGCCGTTGGATGACAAATTTAAGGTTGAAGAGAACATCATTAAAGGATGTCAGTCAACTGTTTGGCTGACCTCTGATTTTAAAAACGGAAAGGTTTATTATCAAGCAGATAGTGATGCCATCATCGTAAAAGGACTAATAAGCATGTTGATTAAAGTATTATCCGGCCACAAGCCAGATGACATTCTCAATGCGAGACTTGATTTTATTAAAGACATTGGAATGATGACCCATTTGGCTCAAACACGTTCCAATGGTTTGCTTTCGATGGTAAAACAAATAAAAAATTACGCGTTGGCTTATAAATCGGCTGATGCGGCATAAATAAAAAAATTATGGAAACAGAAGAATTAAAAGAGAAAGTGATTGCGGCATTGCATGAAATTTATGATCCTGAAATTCCTGTTGATATTTATGAATTGGGATTGATTTATGAAGTAGAGATTTTGCCGATCAATAATGTTCAGATCGTAATGACACTCACTGCTCCAAGTTGCCCATCTGCACAGGAATTACCCGTGGAAGTAGAAGATAAAGTAAGAGCGATAGAAGGAGTAAACGATGTGCACGTTTCTGTAGTGTGGGATCCACCATGGGACAGAAGTATGATGAGCGAAGTGGCCATGTTGGAATTGGGATTTATGTAATTTGAGCTTGAGGTTCAAGGTTAAAGATTGAGTGTTTTTTGCTTTCAGCCTTTTCAATAAAAATATTCATCATGAAAATCACATCACAGGAAGAATATGGTTTGCGGATATTGCTGCGCATCGCACGATGCCATGACGAAGACAGTATGAGCATCCAGGCGTTGAGTGTCGCCGAAGGGTTGTCGCCTGCTTATGTTGCAAAGCTTACGAGAACATTGCGGCAGGCTGCATTTATTAATAGTACACCGGGAAATATTGGTGGCTATATTTTAGCAAAGCCAGCAACAGAAATTAATATTAATAAGGTGCTGAAGACACTGGGTGGCTCATTATATTCCAAAGATTTTTGCAGTGATTTTACCGGAGCAAGCAGACTTTGTACGAATTCTGTTGATTGTAGTGTTCGTTCGCTCTGGCAGATGATCCAGTTTTCTATTGATCAGTTATTGGATAAAATACAATTGAGCGATTTGATCGGAAATGAAAAAACCTCAGACAATCTTTTAAAACAATTGTTGCAGCAACATCAGTATAAGGCTGATATGGAAGCTTCAATTCTAGGTGAGCAAGCGGGATAGTATCGTTCAGGCCGGCAAGGCAAGCGTCCCGACAGCAAATCAACTTTCAATCTACATCGTTTCCCCAACCCCATAATAAAAACTGTGGCATTGCACGCGCCCACGTAGTTATATTATGTTTTCCATCTTTTAATTCCAAATAGAAAACATCGGTTTGCGGATCATATCCTTTTTTCTCCAGTTCATTGATCAAAGCCAATGTGTCGTCAATAGAATCGATAATTCCATTGTTATTTCTATCAGCAGTTTCGTCCAAAGTTCCGGTTTCAAAAAAGAATTTCAACCACGGATAATATCCGCCGTTTTTGATTTCATTGTGGATGATGCGGTGCTTTTCTTCGGAAAAACCCGGATCGTCTTGCGGTACTGTGCGCCACCAAAGTGATCCGCTAAATACGCCCACTTTTGAAAATTCATCCGGATGATTCCACACAATATCCAATGCACTCAATCCTCCGAGTGAAAACCCACAAAATGACTTCTTTTTGAAAGATAAAATTTTATATTCTTTTTTGATGAAAGGAATTAATTCGTCTAAAATAAAACGGCTGTATAAAAAGGCTTTTGCTCCTTCGCCTTTATCATTTAGAACATTGGAAGTTCCATATTCGTTTTTTCTCTGCGGCCCGGAATGGATGCCCACACAGAGTAACGAAGTTATTTTATCTGAAAGATCGCCCAAAATATGTTCAAAATCCATTGAGATGAGATCCTGTCCATCATTGATCAACAGAAGTTCCCATTCATTCAGGTTATTTTTTTCAGGAAAATAAAGATCAAGAGTAACTTCTCTTTCTAAAAATCCAGAAGCAATTATTTGCGTTTTGACAGAAGAACCAGTTTGCATAGATGGTCAAAAATAGAACTTTCTGTTCAAGGTTCCATGTTCAGGTTTGAGTAGGTGAACAAAGTCCGATCTTCAATTATAGCTGTATCACTCAGGCAGAAAAGTCTCCGGAATGTTCGGGCTGCGGAAGGCAAGCGTCACGAACGGGGAGCCACTTTTAATTTTTGTCATCATCCAAAAGGCATAAAGTGGTGGTAGCGAACACAACATGCGCAAGGACCAAATGCTTATAAAAATCCTTAAAATGTATTTTCGGCGGATCAGGATGAAGGCTAAATGTTGCTTTCCAGATGCCAACTGCAACAACGCCATTTGCCAAACCCAAAACCACGCCGTCACGTACATTGGAATTAAGTTTCGTGTCTTTTAAAAGATACTGATAAATAATGGCAAAAGTGAGTCCTGTGGTACAATGTAAAATCCATCCGATCACTTTTGCCCGTGATTTTTTTATTTCAGGAACTGCTCTATAAACCATTTTACCTAATAATCTTGGTTCCCTGAAATCTTTGTTTTTTTTCCGTGATACCAGATAGCTGAATAAGGTCATTGCTGCAGTGCCAGCAGCAGCGGCGAGTATAAGATTCCCGGTTTTCATGAATTTTTTTTTGAAAGACGTCTAAAATACTATGCCAGATAAAAATTACACAATTCTGTCTTCTGTATAAATACTTTTTAGCACAAAGTTTGATGAACTTTTAAATAAAAACTTATGTCAACTTCAAAAACTACAACAGACCTGAATGTGATTAAAAAATGGGCCGAGCAACGGGATGGAAAACCCACCAAAGTAAAAGGAGTGGGAGGGAAGGACGATGGAATTATCCGTATCAATTTTCCGGGTTATTCCGGAGAGGATACACTTGAAGATATCTCCTGGGATGAATGGTACAAAATTTTTCAGGACCGCAAACTTGCATTTCTATACCAAAACGAAACGGCCGACGGAAAAGAGAGCCGCTTTTTTAAATTGGTAGAACGATAAAGATATTCTACAAAAGTTTTTGTTTAAAACCTTGCAGATCCAGGAAAATCGGTAGGGTTTTTTTTATCCCAAAAATTAATTTGCTACATTAGCAATAGCAAATGTTTCAAAAGCGGCACATCATTTTTTTAAATAAAAAAACATTATGAAAAAGATTGGGATCTTGTTTGGTAAAGAAAGAAGTTTTCCGGAGGCGTTTATAGAAAGAGTAAATCAAAAAAAAGTGGAAGGAATTATAGCGGAACCGGTTATCATCGATAAGTTGATGCAGGGAGAACCAAGTGGCTATGATGTGATCATTGACCGCATTTCGCAGGATGTGCCATTTTATCGCGCTTATCTGAAGAACGCGGCATTGAATGGCACAGCGGTGATCAATAATCCGTTTTGGTGGAGCGCTGATGAAAAATTTTTTAATAATTGCCTGATGACCAAACTTGATGTGCCGGTGCCGAAAACCGTACTCATTCCTTCCAGCGCCAGGCCAGCAGAAACTTCTGATCAATCTTTTTCAAATCTTACTTATCCGTTAGACTGGGACCGTATTTTTGATTATATCGGATTTCCGGCTTACATGAAACCTCATGCAGGCGGTGGTTGGAAAAGCGTTTATAAAGTAACCGGTGTTGATGATTTTTTTACGAAACACGGTGAAACCGGCGAGCTGGTCATGATGTTGCAGGAAGAAATCATTTTTGATGAATATTACCGCTGTTATTGCATTGGTGGAAAAGACATCCGGATCATGCCGTATGAGCCTCGTAATCCACATCACCTTCGCTATGCAGCAGATTTCAAACCGGATCACGAAAAAATAAATCAAATGACTGACATCGTGTTGCGGATTTGTAAATTTTTGGGTTATGATTTCAACACTGTTGAACTGGCCATCAGGAATGGAGTACCATATGCCATTGACTTTTGCAATCCTGCACCTGACGCCGATCTTGCCAGCGTTGGACAGGAAAATTTTGACTGGGTTGTAGAAACTGCTGCTAATTTTGCAATCGAAAAAGCGCAAACCTTAAAGGAAGGAGCGGATAATCTTACCTGGGGAGCGTTTATGAAAAAAAGTGTTTGTTAATTAGCGAATTTTGCCGATCTGCTGATCCGGTAAAGAAAGAAATAGCGTTATTTCTTTTTTTACTCATGTTGTAACTGATTATTTCAAATCTTCAGGTTGTTTCAAATAAATATTTTTTAATGAAAAATGTCCTTTTTTTTCTTTTAGCAATATCAATATGCTTTTCAGCCAAATCTCAGGATACTACTTATGCCGAACGATTGGGTTTTCCAAAAAATGCCCGCGTTGTCATTCTTCATATGGATGACGCAGGAATGTCTTTGAGTTCCAATCGTGGAATTGAAAAGGTGTTTGAAAAGGGAGTTGCCAATTCGACAAGTGTGATGATGCCTTGTCCATGGGTTCCACAAATCGTAAGGTATCTGGAATCGCATCGGGCAACAGATGCCGGATTGCATCTTACTTTAACCGCTGAATGGAAAGATTATCGCTGGGTTCCTTTGGCCGGAGGTGCTGCAGTTCCAGGTCTAACCGATTCCACTGGTTGTTTGTGGCGTGATGTGGCCGATGTAGTGAAACATGCTTCGGCAGAGGAAGTGGATAAAGAAATACGGGCACAGTTGGACAGAGCACTTAAAATGGGCTTTCATCCGACACATCTCGATTCTCATATGGGAACTTTATTTGCCAGCCCGTCTTTTCTTCAAAAATATATTTCCTTGGGTATTGAAAAACAGATCCCCGTTATGTTCCCAGGTGGCCATGATACTTACATTGGTAAGGAAATGAATCTCTCTGCAGAACAGATCCAGTATTTCCAAAACCTGGGCAAAACGATTTGGAATGGCGGATTACCACTTTTAGATGATCTGATGAATAGCAGTTATGACTGGGATCCGCCTTCGAATGTTAAAGATGATGCCAGCTTAACCAAATGGCGCGTGGCTTTATACGAAAAAGCAATGTTACAATTAAGACCAGGAGTCACAATGGTCATCATGCATTGTACCGATCCTTCTTCCATTTTTTCAGACATAACCGATAGTGGGGAAAAAAGAAAAGCAGATATGCTGGCGATGCTTGATCCCGGATTTAAGAAATTTCTGAAAGACAATGGTTTTATATTAACAACCTGGCGTGAACTGATGGAAAGACGAAAGAAGGTGAAGTAATCCGATTCGGAGGATTGAAAATTTCCAGTAAAGGAAGAAATAACGCACATTCATGTTTTTCTTCGTCATTTAATTTCAGCAAATTTTTTTTCAATTTCTCCTTTATACCTTTTGTTTTAAAAATTTTAGTTTTATTTTTGCCCTACATTTAAAAATATAAACTTCACAAAAATGAAAGAAACAAGCGACGAACGAATGGCATACAGAGGCATTATCCTGGTTACCCTTTTCGAAATTCTAGTTCTATTATTTTTCGTTGCCATCAATCTATAATTTTTTTCAGATAAAAGTTTTTCTTCTCAAGGGTAATTTTTTACCCAATCTATTTTTGTTTTCCTCCGATATTTTTTCTTCCTCCGTTTTTCGTCCTTTTGATTTCCAAAACATTAAGTTGGAATCTTTTTTGTGAACAAAGAGATTCTAAAAGCAAACATATCGATGCTTTTCCTTTTTAAATTATTAATCAATTAAAGATGAACACAAACCGTTTAAGCGAAAGTATTTGTAAAGCTCTGAATGATCAGATGACAAAAGAAGCGCATGCTTCGCAGATCTATTTGTCCTACGCGAGCTGGTTGAATGCACAGGGATATGAAGGTGTAGCGAATTTTTTATTCCGTCATGCGAATGAAGAGCGCAACCACATGATGAAATTTTTGGAATACATCCTGGAACGCGGCTCTACGGTAAAGATATCCGCTATTCCCGATCCTGGTGAAAATCCAACCAGTGTATATGATGCGTTTCAAAAAGCTTTCAAACAGGAAGTGGATAATTCAGAATCCATTTATGAAATTGTAAAACAAAGTTTTGATGAGTCAGATTGGGCCACCTGGAATTTTTTGCAATGGTTTGTAAAAGAACAAACAGAAGAAGAAACTTTAATAATAAACATGCTGGATAAAATGAAAATTGCAGGGGGTGATAAAGTTTCCGATCAAAGTTTGTACTCTATTGATCGCGACCTTATGTCAACACCGGATGAAGCTGATCTGGCAAGAGAAAAAACAGTTGAAGAACCTTGAGTATATATTTGCTAAGCCGGCAACCTTCAATCACCAGAGTGAATAATAATGAACCGTATTTATTCTGGAAATATCTTTTTGTGAAGTGACGGGAAATTAGAAGTGAATAAAAATTATTTTACTTCAACTGTTGCTTTAGGAAAATACCTTTTCAATGAATCTAAAATTCGGGTAGTATCTGTAAGAGGCAGTCTGAATGGTTCAGCTACCCGGTAGATAACAGAATCATTTGTGTAGATAGTTAGATCCGGATGAAGCTTCTTTAGAGTTTTTACTTTCCATTCAGCTGCCGGAAGACTTTTATAACGACTGATGACCATGATAAATGAAACTGAATCAGCATTTTTACTACTGTCGATGGCCGCATTTGCTATAGTCGCTGAATCAGCTTTGTAAGCAGAATCCTTCACTGGTACCACCGGTTCTGTTGTAGTGATTGTTTCCGGTTCATTTTTTTGATTGAATCCATAATGCCATACTGCCCATCCGATAAAACCGAGAATGATCAAAATAAGTAACACAAAAATTGCTTTAGCCCCACCTTTTGATCTTCTGTCTTTTTGATAATCATTAAATAAGCTTTCTTCCGGTTCTGTTCCTTCCGCCTCTTCATTTTTTACTTTATTCGGCTCGATTTTTTGTGCAACCAGCTGGCCGGGTTTAAAAGCGAGGATTCCTGAATTTAGTTTTTCAAGTGTGCCAATATTTGGTAGTGTTAACGGTTTTCCGATATTCAGAAATTGTCGTCCGAGGGAAAGAAATGAATCAAGATCAGAAGAAGCCAGCGGTTTAATTTTATTCGTATGTTCTACAATAAAATCCACCAGGGCATCATCCTCGGTTACTTTCGGATCGTAGTGAAAGGTAACGGAATTTTCGGGTAAAATAATCGGTTTATCAGGATCCGCAGAATCAGGAAGTGATGCGTTGAGGTCAAAAGTTCCAATGCCCTGTAAGGTTAGTTTTTTGTTTTTTAACAGATAGTGTACAAGTACTTGTTCGATTTTCACGTGGAGGTTTTAGTATGGCAAACCTACATTTTATTGAGTGAATTCCAAAAAAAGGAAGCAAAAAATCCCTTGGCAGAATTTTTATTCTTATTTACATGTTACCTTTGTGACATGCTTACAAAAGAAGAAGAATCGTTTATTATTTATTGGGAAAAAAACCGTGAAAAAGAGAAAAATATCTGGAGAAGATTCTTATACGGATCGCCGTGGGGGCTTGTG
>JAHEZB010000071.1 GCA_023251285.1 Chitinophagaceae bacterium
TCCATCGCCGCGCTCAGCATTGGAATATTTAGTGAGATACTTTTTGTAAGGCGTGTGGTCGTATTTACATCGCGCGGTAATACTTCACTATACGCGGGAATTAATAAGACATCATCAAAGGTTAATCCTTCACCGAAGATTTTTTTTGAAGGAGCGGAGGGTTTATTTATTGTTGCCATGAGCAAAGATATGAAAACACGATAAATTGGCTCAAAGCAAATATGAAGTTGGTTTTGTCAATAATTTACTGATACAAGAAATAATCCTTTTGAATCCACAGAAAAATCTGCTTTTGTGCAATCGGCGTTTTTAATAATATCTTCAAATTCATTCAAAGTCATTTTGTTGGTTCCTACGCGTAACATAGTACCAACAAGGCCTTTCACCATTCCTCTTAAAAAACGATTGGCTTCTACAGAATATACAAGTGTTTCTTTTTCCTCAATCCATACGCTTTTTCTCAGGTCGCAAATAAAATCTTTTACCTGTGTATTTCTTTTGGAAAAAGACGTAAAATCTTTATAATTCATTAACAGTTTTGCCGCATCATTTAGTCTATCTATGTCTAAAGGATAAGGATAATAAAATGCGCGGTCTTGCAAAAAAGGATTTTTATTTCTGAAGATATAATATTTGTATTCGCGTGATACGGCATCAAAGCGGCAATGGGCATTTTCATTCACCTGAAAAATTCGTTTTATTACAATGTCAAGTGGAAGAATGCAATTGAGGTTGTAAACAAATCCTTTTTTTTCTTCTAAAATAATATCAGTATCGAGGTGAAAATAATTTTGTAATGCATGAACGCCCGCATCGGTACGTGAAGAACCGGTAAGTGAAAAGGATTGTTTAAAAAATATCGCTAAAGCGTTTTCAATTTCCGCCTGGATACTGTTCGCATTTTTTTGTACCTGGAATCCCGAATAATTTGTGCCCTTATAACTAACTTCTATAAAATATCTTGGCATAGTCAGCCTTTGAAATGATTATTGGCGAATCATGGCTTTAAAACGCGTGAGATAGTATTCATCCGTCAATTGGGGTTCCAGTATTTCATATTGATCTGAATCCGATGTGTATGGATAGGCGGCGTCAAAGAATTTGTATTTTCCTTCATTGGTCAAAAAAAGATAGGAAAGATCTTTTATCTGCTCGGTGCTGAAGCACTTGCTTCTAAAATATTTCCTGGCAGTCTTCAACATATCATCCATGTTATTTTCTGCAGCCATTTTTTTACGAAGTTTTAAAAAATCTTCATTACTGGCAAATGCTTTACAGTCAGAATTTACTTTTGAAGCCGTTACTACCTTTGGCAAAACGACAATCTCGCTTTCTGCAGTTTTGTTGTTCTTGCTTTTCTGTTTTTCGGAAGAAGCATCAGTAATTTTTACATCAGTAATTGAACCGGTTTTTTTGCCGCTTGACTTTTCACCGGAATCTTCTTTCTTTTCGTCCTTTTCTTTGGCTGGCCCTATAGTAAAAACCTGTACTGGCGCTGTTTTAGCATCATTATTTGCGTAGATGCTGTCTTTTCTTGCAACAAATCCTGAAGCGCTCGTATCGCTTGAGGGCTTTATTATCGTAGGCGTAATTGTGTATTGGGCAGTATCAGTAGACGAAGAAACAGGTGCATTTTCGTTTTTGGCAACTGTATTATTTTCAGATGGTTTCTTTTGAGCGGGCATAAAAACGTTTACTGTATCTGTTTTGTCGTTACCATTATCAGCATAGATCATTTGCAAACCATGTTTATCGTGTTTGCTTAAAATTTTGGAAATGGGGTTTACAGTTGCAGCGGAAGTTGTGTCAGCAGGAACTGTTGTTGAGGAATTGGAAGTGTTTGCCGTAACGGCCGAATCGTTATTGATAGCAACAGCACTGTCCGCCGGTTTTGAAGGCTTCGCAACAGCCACGTCATGATTTTCTAAAATTGAAGAATCCTTCACCACATTTGCCAGCATTTTTGTAAACGGATCTGCATCTTTTTTTACCGGAGCTGAAGCAACTACTTTCGTCGTATCTGTTACCATTTGATTGGGAGGGATCAAAGCAAGTGTTTGCATATTAAACAACTGCAATCCCTTGTCTGCAAAATTTTTTATGAGATAGCCTTCATTATTTTTATCGATAGAAAAAGTAAAATCACCTGCAGGAATTTCATTTTTTGGAAAACCAACTTCCATTTGGTAAGTGCCGTCGGCGATATTCGGAAGAATGAGATATCCTGCGGCAGAAGAGCTGATTATCTTGTTATTCAGTTTTACATAAAAAGGCTGCCCGTTTTCTGTTTGCAGATAAACAAAATGAGTTATTTGTGCTTTTACTGACAGAGAAAAAACAGTTATCAAAAAAAGAAAAAATAACTTTTTGAACTGAAGAATGAACATAATCGGAAATCTATTTTTTCAAATCTATTTCATTTCATAATAAATAATTGCCTTCTAAAGAAAAAATAAGAACTTTTTATCTTTAGCCACTATTTTTGTCGCTATAATATAACCTTTAATGAAAAAAATTTCTCTTGCCTTTTTGTTTTTTGCTATAATCGCTTCGGCCTCTGCACAACAAAATGAAGATTCCACAGATAACTCTTCATCAACATCTGATACGGCATGGCGACACATTTATCGTGCTACTTATCCTAAAATAAATGACCTTGTTCACACCAAACTTGCCGTGAGTTTTGATTACAACAAACAGTGGATGTATGGCCAGGAATGGGTGACGCTTCAGCCTCATTTTTATCCTACCGATTCTTTAACTCTCGATGCAAAAGGCATGGAAATAAAAGAAATTGCCGTACTAAATGGTAAATCAAAAATTCCTTTGAAATACACTTATGATAGTTTGCAATTGAGAATTCATTTAGATAAAACTTACAAGGAAGGTGAAAAATACACGGTGTATCTTAATTACATATCCAAGCCGAACCAAGTAAAGCAACAAGGCAGCGCCGCTATTACAGATGCCAAAGGATTATATTTCATAAATCCACTTGGCAAAACAAACGAGCACATTGAAATCTGGACTCAAGGCGAAACCGAATCAAACAGTGTTTGGTTTCCGACAATAGACAAGCCCGACCAAAAAACAACGCAGGAAATTTCAATGACCGTTCCGGCAAAATACGTAACGCTGAGCAACGGCCTTTTGGTAAATCAAAAGAAAAATACTGATGGGACCAGGACGGATGACTGGAAAATGGATTTGCCCAATGCGCCTTATTTGTTTTTCATGGGTGTAGGTGATTATGTGATTGTGAAAGATCATTATAAAAATATGCCCGTAAATTATTATGTAGAAAAAGAATATGCTCCTGTAGCGAAAAAAATATTTGGTGAAACGCCGGCTATGATTGGTTTTTTCTCAAAAATTTTAGATTATCCTTATGCATGGCCAAAATATGATCAGATCGTAGGGAGAGAATATGTAAGCGGAGCCATGGAAAATACTACTGCCACACTTCATCAGGATGGCGCTTATCAAAACGCACGACAGCTCGTGGATGGAAATGCCTGGGAAGATGATATTTCGCATGAATTATTTCATCATTGGTTTGGCGATCTGGTAACCTGCGAAAGCTGGAGCAATCTGACTTTAAACGAATCTTTCGCGAACTACAGCGAATATTTGTGGCGCGAATTCAGGCATGGAAAAGACGCTGCGGATGAACTGAATTACGATGACATGCAGGGATATTTATTAAGTGGTAGTGAGGACAAAGACCTGGTAAGATTTTATTATAAAAACAGGGAAGATATGTTTGACGCCGTTAGTTATAATAAAGGCGGACGGATTTTAAACATGTTGAGAAACTATGTGGGTGATGCCGCATTTTTTAAAGCGCTGAATGAATATTTGAATTTGTATAAATTCAAATCGGCAGAAGCGCAGGAACTGAGATTGGCCTTTGAAGATGTAACCGGCCAGGATATGAATTGGTTTTGGAATCAATGGTATTATGGAAGCGGTCAGCCAACGCTGGACATTCATTATGAGTACAATAATGGAAAAGAAAGAGTGATCGTAAACCAAACGCAGAACAGCGGGAAGATTTTTAAATTACCTGTCGCTATTGATGTTTACAGCGAGGGCGCTAATAAAAAAAGATATAAAGTATGGTTCCAAAACGCTGCCGATACCTTTTATTTTGCAAGCGCTCAAAAACCATCTTTGGTAAATGTGGATGCCGATAAAGTTTTGCTTGCAATAAAACATGACAATAAAACCGCAGATGAATTTGAACAACAATATAAATATGCGCCAAACTATCTCGACAGAAGAGAGGCGCTACAGTATTTTGCGAAAAATAAAATGAGCAACCTGGCTCTTGGATTGAATGATAAATATTACGGGTTGCGGTTGTTTACTTTAAATAATTTAGACAACATACAAGCATATTCTGAGCCGGCTGTGTTAACTACAATTGAACAAATGGCTTCAAAAGATCCGGACAAAAAGGTGCAGGCAAAAGCGATGGAAATTCTTGCAAAAATCGCTGATAAAAAATACCAGCCCCTTTTTGAAAAATATGTAAACGATTCTTCTTATTCGGTTTCCGGCGCGGCTCTGGAAGGGTTGGCAAACCTGCAACCGGAAGAGGCTTATACACTTGCAAAGAAATACAGCAATGATGCTTTGGGAAAATTAGGGGATGTGGTTTCCAATATTATTATGAAAACCGCTTCGCCTGCCGACTTTGATTTCCTTCTAAATCATTTCAAAAATTTACCGGTTTCTGAAGAAAAAATAAAAGATGCTTTTACGTTTGCCAAATACCTGGCTACAGTAAAAAATGCCGCAAATGTAAAAGCGGGCGTTGATGAAATTATGAAATTTAGAAACCAGATTCCTGAACAATACCGTGGCTTTTTGGATCCCGGTTTTAAACAAGCTTTCAGTAAAATAAGCACCGCACAAAAAGTAAGTGGTAATACTGAATTGAGCAATTATATCGACGGATTATTCAAGTAAACAGTGACAGAAATAAAAGCGATTTATTTTCCCGGTAAACGAACAAATAATTCCGATTCGTGTTTTCTTTTTAAGAAAGAGCCTAAAGCCTCATATAACTCTGCAATGCTTTTACATAATTTTCAAAAGCCAAAACTCCTTTTGGCGTTATTTTACAAATGGTTTGGGGATAATTGTTATTAAACTGCTTGGTAATTTCTATATAGCCGGCCTCTTTTAATTTACTGATTTGCACGCTCAGGTTGCCGGATGTCGCATTTGTTTTTTCTTTTAGGAAAGTGAATTCAGCTTCCTTTACGCTTATCAAAAGCGACATCACGGCGAGCCGCAACTGTGAATGCAGTATCGGATCAAGTTCTTTAAAATCCATTTCCAAAATTTTTACCTGCTATTTCACTTTTATACTTGTATCTCAACAGATGTCCCGGAATAATCCACGCCGCTATAACCGCTGCGGCGATTAATAATACCTGGTAGTTGATATTGATAAAAGGAGAAATAAATGCCATTAGCCAGCAAAAAATTCCACCAATAATCAACGGTTTAAATTTTATAATAATGCCGGATAAAAACGTGGGCATTCCATATGCAACCAATAACAACGGATTTATCATTTCATATCTTTTAAATGCTGAACAGATAAAAATCGTAAGCATCAAACAAATAAAAAAGGTAATCCAAACAAATCCGTTGATGTCTCTTGTATAAGTTCTTGTTCTTTGAAACCGCTTTATTCTTCTGTTATAAATTACCTGGAAAATCAAAACCAGGTATATCAGGAGCCATACAAGGTTTCCATTTTGGTTTTTGAAAAAATATACAGTGACAAATGAGGTGAGGCAACAAAACAGAATAACCCAGCCCCAGATCAGGTAAAATAGCCCTGTTTCTCCGTAGAAATTTTTTGCTTTATTGATCATAGAAGTGATCAACTGCATACTTTCTGACTCGGACATTTTCATTTCAGAATCCATAAACATTTATTTGTATTGCGATAAAAAATAGTTGAGGCTTGTTTGGCCCCAGACAGGAGAAAGGTCAGTTTCAGGTTTAAAACTGGCAAATAATTGTTGTGCTTTTTCAAACATCGGTTTTGCTGCATCTTTACCTCCGCCATATTGTTCAGGAGTATAGAAAGTGTTTTGGGCCTGCACCAAAACCGGCCTTGGATTGGTAGGATCCAAAGATTCCGCTTTTTGCAGATTGCTGCTGATATCCTGCCCGTAGGTCATGTACCTGCTTGCCGGGTCAACCATCATGTGTGCAGTAGCAACCATACTTTTTATCACATCTGTTTCAGAATTGTCTTTTCCTAAAATGCTTTCTGCTTTTGTAATTAATTCAGTTGCTTTATCCGCCAAAGCATCTTTTTTTGAATTGTCTTTTTCGGTAAGAGCCTGGAATGCTTTACAATAAGCAGCATAATAATAGGGCAGCCACTGTGTTTTTTCGGCATCACCGATTCTGATAAAACTGTTTGATAAATCTTCAGCGTCATTTTTTACAGCCATAGAATCGAGCTGACTGATGTTTGATTTCATTGCGCTTTCATATTTGGCGCTTTGTGCAAATGTGAACCCGGCAAATAAAATAAATGCAGAAAATAAGATTGACTTTTTCATTGTTTTTGTTTTTTTAAAAAATTATTGTTTGTTTTTGAGTTTTTGATATTCTTTTTCAGCCATTGAACTGGTGTTTCTGTATGCAGAGAGGTAATTAAAAAATACACCAATTCCCCAGCCGACCATTGGCCACACAGGCCATGGTATTTTATCGATCCGGGTGGGCGGATTTGGAGTATTTTTCAAACTCAGATACCAAATTGTCCAGAAAAGAATATTCATGATAAAGTAAATGAGCACATGTGTTCTAAAAGCGGCTCTTCTTTGAGCGATCTTCCATAATTCCGGGTCTTTTACATCTTGTTCCATAATAATAGATTTTTAAATTTTTAAAATATGATTATTCCAAATTAATTCTTTTTCTATGAGCTGTTTTTTTGTACTTGCATCTTTAATTTGCGCACCTACAAATGATTATTAATTTCATCCTGCGTTCTATCAATTCCAAGGCTTACAAAATATCCGAGGTAAATAAATCCTTTTGAAGGCGGCGACACGGCAACTTTATTTTGCCCGTTTACTGAAAAATTATAATTATACACATTGTCAAATCCCAAAACATTTGTTACTGACAACACAAAGACTGAAAATGCTTTTGCTTTTGCTTTCCCGATCGTGGGCAAATAATTTAAACTAAGACTCAGATTGTTATAATCTTTTGTGCGTCCGCTTTCTGACATTTTATAATTATTGTTCGTATTGTCATAAACCAAATCGTAATACGGTCTTCCGGATGCAAAAGTGTAAGACATATTAAATTGAGTTTTTAAAGGCATCACAAACTTTTTTACAACCAAAGAAGCCGTGTGTTTTGAAACAAAAGAAGGTTCGAGTGCAAAAGGGTAATTTAAAAAATCACGTTTGGTATCCAGATAAGAATAAGAGATCCAGTAATCGACATTCTTGATTGTCTTTTTATCACGCCAGAAAAATTCAATTCCTTTTGCATCTCCGAAACCGTTATTGTTGATTGCGGTAAAAGTTTCGTTGTAAGAGCCTCCTGTTTTTATCAGGTCATCGTATTTTTTATAAAAAAGTTCAGTGCGGAAAGTACGATTGCTGGTAATTTTTTCATACTGGGCAATGTAATGTGTAGCTTTTTGAAAATGCAATGCATTAAGCGATGGCAAATATTTTCTTTCCGGATCCTGGTAAAACATTCCATACGCCAATGATACCTGGCTCTTGTCATGAAATTTATAAGAGAAGGAAATTCTTGGAGCTACATTCCATTTCTCTAACAATTGCGAGTGCTCGGTGCGCACCCCAACTCT
>JAHEZB010000072.1 GCA_023251285.1 Chitinophagaceae bacterium
AATTTTGGAAGCGGTAATGCAGGTAAATGAAAATCAAAAAGTGCATCTTTTACCGAAAATAAAATCTTATTTTAAGAATAAACTCAAAGGGAAAAAAATTGCTTTATGGGGACTTGCCTTTAAGCCCAATACCGATGATATTCGTGAAGCTCCGGCATTAAGGATTATAAAAGAACTCCTTGCGGAGGGCGCCACAGTGGTGGCTTACGATCCGGAAGCAATGGCAAACGTGAAAAGAGAATTGGGCGATAAAATCAGTTATGCAGAAAATCAATATTCGGCATTGGAAGATGCTGATGCATTATTAATTGCAACAGAATGGAGCGAGTTCAGAACGCCTGATTTGGATAAAATTAAAGCACTTTTAAAGAATCCTGCTATTTTTGATGGCCGCAATCTTTTTGAATTATACCAGATGCAAGAATGTGGATTTCATTATGAAAGTGTAGGAAGGAAAGTAGTTAAACAAAAAATGTAAAAAATGTGCAAATGGAGAAATCCAGGATCGCATTTATTTCTTTGTTTAGTGATTAATTTTTAATTTTTAATTATTTGTAAGTGTCAGACAAACGAATTCTTATCACAGGAGCGGCCGGATTTTTAGGTTCCCATCTTTGCGACAGGTTTATCAAAGAAGGAATGCATGTGATTGGCATGGATAATTTAATTACGGGCGATCTGAAAAATATCCAGCATCTTTTTAAACTGGAAAATTTTGAATTTTATCATTGTGATGTTTCTAAATTTATTCATGTTTCCGGCAAGCTTGATTACATTTTACACTTCGCTTCTCCTGCAAGCCCGATCGATTATTTGAAAATTCCTATTCAAACATTAAAAGTAGGATCGCTCGGAACACACAACTGTATGGGATTAGCTCTTGCAAAAAAAGCAAGAATTTTAGTGGCATCAACAAGTGAAGTTTATGGAGATCCGTTGGTGCATCCACAAACCGAGGATTACTGGGGAAATGTAAATCCTGTTGGACCACGTGGGGTTTATGATGAAGCAAAACGTTTCCAGGAGGCGATTACAACAGCTTATCATACCTTTCATGGATTGGAAACACGCATTGTAAGGATATTCAATACTTATGGTCCACGAATGCGGTTGAATGACGGAAGAGCATTGCCTGCATTTATTGGTCAGGCTTTGCGAGGTGAAGATCTGACAGTTTTTGGAGATGGCAGTCAGACAAGAAGTTTTTGTTATGTTGACGATTTGATTGAAGGGATTTATCGCTTGTTGATGAGCGATTATTCCAAACCAGTGAATATTGGGAATCCTGATCAGATTACCTTAAAAGATTTTGCGGAAGAGGTGATTAAATTAACCGGTACGAAGCAAAAAATTGTTTATAAACCTTTGCCACAAGACGATCCGAAACAACGGCAGCCGGACATTACCAGGGCCAAACAACTTTTAAGCTGGGAGCCAAAAGTGCACCGTGCAGAAGGATTAAAGATTACTTATGATTATTTTAAATCTTTGCCGGAAGAGGATTGGTATAAATTGCCGAAGGAGTTTGAGAGTAAAAGATGAATGGTTATAAGTTAAATGTTGAAGTTTAAAATTGGATAATTTAAAATTGGAATTGGCAATATTTGTCTATTTCCTGAATCAGCACAAATCTATCAATTCATATAAGCTCTATTATTGAACAATTCAGAAAATAAGAAAAAAATTAAAAATAAATGTACCAGGAATTAATTGATAAAAAAAAGAAGCTTGCGGTGATTGGCTTAGGCTATGTGGGTTTGCCAATTGCATTGGAATTTTCAAAGAAAATCTCTGTTATTGGTTTTGATATCAATGCAGATAGGATCAAATTAATGCAGAATGCAATTGATCCAAGTAATGAGTTGGAATCGTCAGCATTTGCCAATTCTGATATTGAATTTACGAACAGCCTTGATAAACTTCGGGAAGCAAATTTCTTTATTGTTGCCGTTCCCACGCCGGTCGATGAATACAATGTTCCTAATTTAATTCCTGTTATCAAAGCGAGTGAAACCATTGGAAAAGTTTTGAAGAAAGGAGATTATGTTGTTTTTGAAAGCACTGTGTATCCTGGTTGTACAGAAGAAGATTGTCTTCCGGTGATTGAAAAACTATCAGGTTTAAAAGTTTGTGACGATTTTAAATTGGGTTATTCGCCGGAAAGAATTAATCCGGGAGATAAAGAACATACTTTATCAAGTATTGTAAAAGTGGTGAGCGGATGTGATAAAGAAAGTTTGGAAACAATTGCCAAAGTTTATGAGTTGGTTGTTAAGGCTGGCGTGCATCAGGCATCATCGATAAAAGTTGCAGAAGCAGCAAAAATTATTGAGAACACGCAAAGAGATCTTAACATCGCTTTGATGAATGAACTCTCAATCATCTTTGATAAGATGGGCATCAATACTTTTGAAGTGTTAGCTGCTGCCGGCACAAAATGGAACTTTTTAAAATTTCAGCCGGGGCTTGTAGGTGGCCACTGCATTGGTGTTGACCCATATTACCTGACTTATAAATCGCAAAAGCTTGGTTATGATTCACAGGTAATTCTTGCCGGTCGTTCTATCAATGATAGCATGGCCGGATATGTTGCCAGGAAAGTTTTGATGCATATTATAAAAGAGAATGGCAATGTAAAAGAAGCGAAAGTTTTGGTGATGGGCGCCACTTTCAAAGAAAATGTAAGCGACATCAGAAACTCGAAAGTTGCTGATATTATCCATGAATTAAAATCTTATTCGCTGAATGTCCATGTCACCGATCCACATGCAGACAGCAAGGAACTGAAACATGAATATGATTTTGAATTAACTCCTGATTTGTCAAATGATTATGATGCAGTAATTATTACGGTGCCTCACAATGCTTACCTTAGTATGGATGACAATTCATTTGCTAATATTACTAAGTCACACGGATTGGTTGCTGATTTGAAAGGAAGTTATCGTGGAAAAATTTCCAGCCGAAAATATTGGAGTCTTTAAAAACAAAAACATTGGAGAATAAATTTCACATAGAGGATTTACATGATCTTTCTTTTTTAATCACTGGTGCCGCGGGTTTCATCGGAAGCCACATCGCAGAATACTTATTAAAAAATGGTGCAGCAAAAGTCAGAGTGATTGATAATTTTGCAAATGGTTTTCAATCAAACCTGAACGTGTTGCGTCCGTATGAAGGATTTGAATTTTTAGAGGGTGATATTAGAAATTTAGATTTTTGCAGAAAAGCCAGCGAAGGAATTGATTTTGTAAGCCATCAGGCGGCATTGGGTTCTGTGCCTCGTTCTATAAAAGATCCTTCAAGTTCCAACGATGTAAATGTTGGAGGATTTGTAAATATTCTGAAAGCTGCTGTTGAAAATAAAGTAAAGCAATTTGTTTACGCATCTTCTTCTTCCGTTTACGGTGATGAACCAACGCTGCCAAAAATAGAAGACAGGATCGGAAACTGTTTGTCTCCATACGCGGTAAGCAAAAGAGCGGATGAATTATATGCGGATGTTTTTTCAAAAGCTTATAACATTCCGGTTTTAGGGTTTCGTTATTTCAATATTTTCGGACCTCGACAGGATCCTGATGGCCCTTATGCTGCAGTTATTCCACTTTTTGTAAAAGCAATTATGAACAACACTTCTGCTTTTATAAACGGTGACGGCGATCAAACAAGAGATTTTACTTTTGTGGAAAACGCAGTGCAGATCAATGTCAGAGGAATGTTGACTACGAATGTAGAAGCGAAAAACAAGGTTTACAATGTCGCTATCGGTGAAAATTATTCCGTCAATTTTTTATACAACTACATTAAAGACTATTTGAAGAGTGATATCCAACCCAATCATCGCGAACCACGCGAAGGGGATATCAGAAATTCACTTGCAGATATTTCACGTGCTAAAAATCTACTCGGATATGAGCCGACAACAAAGTTTGAAACGGGGCTTATAAAAACGATTGAATACTTTAAACATTTATATTCGCAAAAATAATTTGCAGCACTGTTTTAATTTTTTTAAATGCCATTTATTAAAACCGGTTTTTCAGGATTATTAGTTTTTGAACCAAAGGTTTTTGAAGATAACCGCGGATATTTTTTCGAAAGTTATAATCAAAATATTTTTTCCGCCGAAGGAATTGAAATCAGATTCATTCAGGACAACCAGGCGCGATCTTCCTATGGAGTGGTTCGTGGATTACATTTTCAAAAAGATCCTTTTGCACAAACAAAGCTCATTAGGGTTTTGAGTGGTGAAATTATCGATGCCGTTGTTGACATCAGAAAAAATTCGCCAACTTACGGTCAGGCATATACGATTTTACTTTCAGCAGAAAATAAAAAACAACTTTTAGTGCCGAAAGGCTTTGCCCACGGCTATTCTGTCATCAGCCAAACAGCAGAAGTATTTTATAAGTGCGATGAATTTTACCACAAAGAGACCGAAGGCGGCATTTCATGGAACGACCCTTCGTTGAATATAGACTGGCAACTTCCTGCTGACAAGATTACTGTTTCTGATAAAGATCAACAGTATCCTTTATTAGAAAATAGTGATTATGGCTTTGTTTTTAAAGGATAAAATAATTGAAACGCGATTGATTCTAAAAAGAAATCGCATTTATTTGTTCATTTACCGGATTATCTAAATTGATATTTAATGGCAACGATTCTTGTAACTGGAGCAAATGGACAACTCGCAAATGAACTAAAAGTTCTTTCTGCGGGTTTTCCTCAATATCAATTTTTGTTTACTACAAAAGACGAATTACCAATTGAAAATACAGCTGCATTAACATCCTTTTTTGAGAAAAATAAAATTGATTATTTGATCAATTGTGCTGCGTACACCGCTGTTGATAAAGCAGAATCCGAAAAAGAAAAAGCATTTTTAATTAACGCAGTCGCAGTAGCAAATCTTGCAAATATTTGCAGTATTTATCAGACTAAACTCATTCACATTTCTACAGATTATGTTTATGACGGTAGTGCAAATGTACCATTGAAAGAAGAAGGTAAAACTGCGCCGCTGAACATTTATGGCGCCTCTAAATTGAAAGGAGAAGAGTTGGCGCTTGAAAAAAATTCTTCCACTTTAATAATTCGCACTTCATGGGTTTATTCTTCTTTCGGAAATAATTTTGTAAAAACGATGATGCGCTTGTTCAAAGAAAAAAGTGAAATCAGTGTCGTCGATGATCAGTTCGGCTCACCAACTTATGCAGCGGACATTGCCGGGGTAATTATGAAGTTCATTGAAGAAACAAAACAGGGAAAAAGTTTTTCAGGCATTGTAAATTACTCCAACAGTGGTGTCACTACCTGGTATGAATTTGCGGAGGAAATAAAATTGTTGTTAAACAGTAATTGTAAAATAAATGCAATTCCGACAGCCGCTTATCCGACTCCTGCAAAAAGGCCACTGTATTCAGTTTTAGATACTTCAAAGATTAAGAAATTGCTTGAAGTTGAAATACCGGACTGGAAAGAGAGCTTAAAAAAATGTGTTGGAATTTTAAATGGTGATTAAAGAATTACCTGTTTTACAATTTGCAGTAAACGAATAAATATGACCGATTCTTATTTAACCTCACATCTGTCCAAGCTGATTTAAAGCTTACAAAATCTTTCCTTTTACCTCTATCTTTGCAGCTAAAATTCAGCCGCTTTGGATACAAAATTTCAATCAGAATATTTGCCCTATTCGCAGACAGGAAAGTTTACCAAAATTGTTTTGGATTATGTTAATGATGCTCCGCAATTAAAAGATTTTTATGAACATCCGGTAAACCTGGAAGCAATCAAATCGGCGATTGCTGAAAGAAAAAAATATAAAACAAACCGGCAGGTATTAGCAGGGCAATTTACGGTTCAATATAAAGATCTCGAATGTTGCAATCTTGTAAAATCGAATATAGACACGCTTTTGAATGAAAATACTTTTACCGTTTGTACGGCGCATCAGCCAAATATTTTTACCGGGCATCTTTATTTTGTATATAAAATTTTACATACAATAAAGCTGGCCAATTCTTTGAAAAAAGAATTACCGGAATACAATTTTGTTCCGGTTTTTTTTATGGGAAGTGAAGATGCTGATTTAGAAGAACTGAATCATGTAGTAATTGATGGAGTAAAATATCAATGGGAAACCAAGCAAACCGGGGCGGTTGGCAGAATGAAAGTAGATGATAATCTGATCAGGTTAATTGAAAAAATTGCCGGAAGATTAGCAGTTGAAGTATTTGGAAAACCTTTGATCGAACTATTAAAAAAATGTTTTGTAAAAGGTTCAACTATTGAAGAAGCGACATTTTTATTTGTTCACTACCTGTTCCAGGAATACGGGTTATTAGTTCTTTTACCCGACACGGCTGCTTTTAAAAAAGAAATGATTTCCATTTTCGAAGATGATATTTTTAATCATACCTCTTCTCAAATTGTAGAACAAACTTCTAAAAAATTATCACAGTATTACAAGGCGCAGGCGTATCCACGTGAGATCAACTTGTTTTATTTAAAGGATAATTTGCGGAACAGAATCATTCCTGTTAACGATCACTTTGTAGTTCATGATACTGACATTGTTTTTACAAAAGAAGAAATTAAGAATGAACTTCAGCAATATCCCGAACGCTTTAGTCCCAATGTGATTTTACGCGGTTTGTTCCAGGAAATTATTTTGCCGGATGTAGCGTGGATCGGTGGTGGCGGAGAGCTGGCGTATTGGCTGCAATTAAAAGATTTATTTAAAAATTACCAGGTTCCATATCCTGTTTTGGTGTTAAGAAATTCATTTTTAATTGTCGATAAAAAATATAAAAAATTATTGCAGAAATTGAATCTTAATCCTATCAACCTGTTTAAAGGAAAAGACGTTTTGTTCGAAGAAATGATAAGGCACGAGAGCAAATCTGTTTTAAACTTAACCAAAGAGAAAAAGGAATTCGAAAATATTTATGACAAGATTGAAGATACTGCAAAGAAAATTGATCCGACGCTCATTCGACACGTTAATGCCATTGAAGCAAGACATGTCAAGGCTTTAACTGCTTTGGAAAAAAAAATGTTTCGGGCTGAAAAGAGAAAATTTTCCGATCACGGGAATCAATTGAATAAAATATTTTCCACTTTATTTCCCAACGATGGTTTACAGGAACGTACAGAAAATTTTATGCTTTTTTATTCAAAATGGGGAAATGCTTTTTTTGAAATGTTGTATGATGCTTCGCTTACCCTGGAAGAAGAATTCTGCATCGTTGAAGAATTAATATCCGGAGAATAAAAGTAAGAATTCTGGTTATTTGTTTTTTTGCTGGTACTTCAAAAATCAATTCTAATAAAAAACAATACAAGCTGTTTTTCCGACTGGTCAAAAAAAAACTCGTATTACAGTTACATATTTGAACACAAATCCGGCACTTAAAGTCTCCTTTATCAGTTACTTTTACAGACTTCTTAAAGAAAAAAATTAATGGATCCAAGGCAATTTTATCAAAACAAATTAGAAGAATTACGAGCTCGCCTAAAACAACTGCAACAGAGAAAATCTTCTTTCGCGTGGCTTCGTCTCGGCGCTATTTTCGCTATCATCGCGGGGTTTTATTTTTTGTGGTCTTTAGGAATTGTATACGTGATCATCGCTTCAGTTGTATTGCTGATAATTTTTGTCAGGCTCGTTAATGCGGATCTGAAAAATCAGGGTAGAATTGAACACACAAACCAACTGATCCGCATTAATGAAAACGAATTGAAGTTTTTGGATGGAAATTATTATAATTTTCCTTCCGGCGCTGAACATATTCCGAAAGAACACCCTTATGCAAATGATCTGGATATTTTCGGACGTGCTTCCTTATTCCAATATTTGAATCG
>JAHEZB010000073.1 GCA_023251285.1 Chitinophagaceae bacterium
ATTGGGAACGAGGGTACTGTTAGAAATTATTAAAGAATAACAAGAGCCGTGTGAAGGGAGACTTTCAAGCACGGTTCTGTGAGAGGCTCGCGGGTGAAACTCCCGCTTGCCTACTCGACGTTTTCCTCCTTAAATCTTGAAGATCTGACTCTAAACTTTTACCATCCATCCATATTTATCTTCTGCTTTTCCTTCTTTGATGGCGTTCATCCTTCTGCTTATTTCTGTGCCTACTTTCCATTTTTCCGTTTCAAATGTCATTACAAAATCCTTGTAACGCAATTCCTTTATAAATGAGGTAGTAGCCGCCGTGCCGGTTCCGAAAACCTCATGCAGCGTACCTTCTTTATAGGCATCTTCAATTTCATCAATGCTTAAATTCCTTTCCTCTACTTCTAATCCCATATCTTTCAGCAATTGAATTACACTATCCCTTGTTACACCGGCCAGAATGGTACCGTCCGCTAAAGATGGCGTTACCGCTGTATTTCCCATAATGAAAAATACGTTCATGGTTCCACATTCCTGCACATACTTATGTTCAAAAGCGTCCATCCATAAAACCTGGTCGTAGCCTTTTCTTTTTGCTTCCGCAGTCGCATACATGGATGCACCGTAATTACCGGCATTTTTAGTATATCCAACTCCACCGGGCACCGCTCTTACATATTTCTCTTCAGCAAAAATCCGCATCGGAGCACTGTAATATGGGCCGGTGGGACTTAAAATAATCATAAATTTATATTTTTGGCTCGGTTTCACTCCAATTACTTCATCCGTACTGAACATAAAAGGACGGATATATAAAGAATGATCCGGTTTTGCTGGGATCCACTCTTCATCCAGTTTTACCAATTGCTTCATTCCTTCCATAAAAATTTCTTCAGGAACCTGCGGCATTTCCATCCTTTCTGCAGAAATATTAAAACGTTTGAAATTATCTTCGGGACGAAAAATAAACGCTTCCCCGTCTTCATTTTTATACGCTTTGATCCCTTCAAATATCGCCTGGCCATAATGTAAAGCGGCACAGGCCGGGTCAATCATTATTGGCTGATAAGGTTTAATTTCTACCGTTCCCCACTGGCCCTGATCATAATTTACTTCCAGCATGTGATCCGTAAAATATTTTCCAAAAGGAATATTGTTGAAGTCTAATTCGCCTAATTTACTCTTTCTGGTTTTTGTGATTTTAAAATCTTCAGTAGCGACCATATCATTTAAATTTGCACAAAGAAACGAAAAAAAGAGGAGCCAAATAATTTTATGAGCTTAAATAACATACAACTTTCTGATGTTACCTGCCAAATGCTTTTCGAAAAAAGCCTGGTTGCAAAGGAAGGAGCTATTGAGAATCCGGGAGTATCAAAAGAGTTGATAATCAGCAGTTTGGGTGAAAATCAAAAAAATATTTTCTTTTTGGTAAATGAAGTGGATCACCCATATTTGCCTGATATTCAAATGGAGATGCTTTCAAACCTCATCATTGCGTGCAAACTATCTATGTCAGATATTGCTTTGGTAAATTATCATTACAATCAGTATCAATACCCTCAATTCAATGAATATTTTAAGCCAAAAATCATTTTGCTCTTTGGGGTATCTACTGCTGCGATAGATTTACCTTTTACCATTCCCTTTTTTCAAATCCAGAATTTTCAACAACAATCGTTTCTTACAGCGCCGCCGCTTGCCGATTTTTTAGAAAATAAAAATCTGAAGAAAGACTTATGGATAAGCCTTCAAAAAATATTTTTAAATAAATGAATGAATTAATTTTTGCAACCAATAATGAAAATAAAGTTTCAGAAGTAAAAGTGATTTTGGAAGGAAAATTCAAAGTTCTTTCGCTGAAAGAAGCTGGAATCGAAATAGATATTCCCGAACCTTTTGATACCCTTGAAGAAAATGCAAAAGAGAAAGCAAGAGTCATTTATCAACTTACCAATCAAAATTGTTTTTCAGAAGATACCGGGCTTGAAACGGAATCTTTGAATGGTGAACCGGGTGTAAAAAGCGCCCGATACGCCGGTGAAAGCAGGTCTTTTGAGAAAAATATCGATAAATTATTAATCAAATTAGAAAATAAAAATAACCGCAAAGCTCAATTCCGGACAGTCATTTGTTTGATTATGAACGGAAAAGAAAAATTTTTTGAAGGTATATGCAAAGGCACTATTATTGCAGAAAGAAGGGGTGATTCAGGCTTTGGCTATGATCCGGTTTTTATTCCGGAAGGTTCGGCAAAAACTTTTGCTGAGATGAGGATGGAAGAAAAAAATACATTCAGTCATAGAAAAAAAGCCATGGAAAAGTTAATCGCTTTTTTAAAAAAGCAGCCCTGATTTTTTAACCAATATTATTTTAGAAAAACTCCTCAAAAAATTTGACTGCTCCAGGCAACCATATTCCTTCTGAAAACGACTTAATAAAAGGATGTATAGAAGGTGATGCACAAATGCAAAGGTTGCTTTATCAAAGATTTTCTGCAATGATGTATACCGTTTGTCTCCGTTATGCAGAAAATACCGAAGATGCAAACGATGTGTTGCAGGAAGGATTTATTAAAGTTTATAAAAGTTTAAGCAAGTTTCGCGGTGAAGGTTCTTTTGAAGGTTGGGTACGACGTATTTTTATCAATACTTCAATTGAACATTACAGAAAAAAAGTAAAATTGTATAATGTAACAGAAGTTCAGGAAAATACAATTGAGGACGATAGCCTGGACGCGCTGGACTCACTGGCAACAAAGGATGTTTTAAACATTATTAACGAATTATCGCCTGGCTACAAGCAGGTTTTTAATATGCATGTTATAGAAGGATATTCGCATAAGGAAATAGCAGAGTTGCTGCGAATTACAGAAGGAACCAGCAAATCTCAATTAGCAAGGGCAAAAAGCGTATTGAAAAAAATAATTGAAACCAGGGCGCAAAATTCAAAAAGGAGCAGGTAATCTTATCATGCAAAATTTTAAAAATAAACTTTATCATTATGAAACTCCACCACCAGAGGATGTATGGAAACATATTGCAGAAGAACTGCAGCATGAAGAAGTAATAAACCTATATGCACGTCGAAAATCTAAATTCCTTTTCTATGGCGCGACGGCTGCCGCCTCTGTGGTAATTATCTTTGTAGGCTCGTTGTTTTTCAACAAGAATAAAGAAGCGGATACCACTGCAAGTACCCAAACAAAACACGAGTTATTGGCTGAAAAAGTAGAGGATTCTATGAATTTGAACCAGAAAATATTAGAATCGATTATTCATAATCCACAGGAAAAAAAAGATATTATCTCTAAAGACCTTTCTAAAACTAAAAAATACCTAACAGTAGCAAATCCGGAAGGTCAACCAGTGAAAATTTCTCCAAAAGTAGCTACGTTGATCATTTCTGCCGATCATGAATTTCCTCCGAAACCTGTTTGGAATAAAAAGATCGATAAATGGCAAAAAATTATGTTGGCCAGCACCATTTCACCAACCTCAGTCAATTTAATTGACCTGATACAATTAGCCGCCAATAGTGAAAATGTAGAATAAAGTTTTGGCAAATGGCACGGTTAAAGATCGAACTTCCTGAAAAATTAGTTGCTACTGTTACAATCCCCGTCCGTATTACCGATATCAACTACGGCAATCATCTCGGACACAATTCCCTTGTAGAAATCATTCATGAAGCACGCGTTCAATTTTTAAATCAACATGGATTTACAGAACTGAATGTTGCCGGTACCGCACTGATCCTGACAGAGCTTTTAGTGGAATTTATAAATGAATCTTTTTACAATGATCTTTTAGAAATCAACATATTTTCAGGGGAAATAACCGGAGTTTCTTTTGAACTTTTTTACGAAATTGCTGTAAACAGGAATGAAAGGAAGATGATTATTGCGCTTGCAAAAACGGCAATGGTTTGTTACAATTATGAAATAAAAAAAGTGAGACCAGTGCCGCCGGAATTGAAATCGATTTTGTGAAATTTAATTTCTCTTAAATAATCTTCATAAAATTTTTTCTTTATTTTTTCCAAAATATTGGTACTTTTAAAAAACCCTTTTTTATGTTATGGAGAAGATTTAATGGAGAAGCAATTGAATGGCCTATCAAAAATGCTGTAGAAAAAACCATCAAAAAAGAAACCGAAACAGGCAATAAATTAAAAGTATGCATCGGTACTGACAGCCAGGTAAGAAGCCACGATACAGAATTTGCAACAGTCATTGTTTTTCTGCGTGAAGGACGAGGTGGTTTCATGTTTATTCATAATGAAAAAACGACTCAAAAGTACAGTATCAAAGAACGGATGCTGGTGGAGGTCGCTAAAAGCATTGAAATTGCTTATGAGCTGTGCGATTTATTTACAAAATATGACGTAGATATGGAAGTGCATGCTGATATTAATACCAATCCGGGATTTAAAAGCAATGAAGCATTACGGGAAGCGATGGGTTATATCCTCGGAATGGGTTTTGCCTTCAAAGCGAAGCCGGAAGCATTTGCCAGCAGTTGCTGTGCGGATAAAATGGTGAATTAAGAAGAGATTAGAATTGTTTAGGTTGTTTAGAAAGTTTAGAAAAAGCCATCCTTTTAAGAAGAGATTAGAATTGTTTAGGTTGTTTAGAAAGTTTAGAAAAAGCCATCCTTCACAGAATAAGAATTTTCATTATTTCTCCTTTTACTGCATTTTGCTACTATGGCTTATTTTAATTTTTTATAAATCAAACAACCATCTCCATAACTCAGAAACCTGTATTGATGAGTCAAAGCAAATTCATAAATTTTCTTCCATTCTTTCCCGATCATCGCTGCAACTAATAGTAATAAAGTGGATTTTGGCTGATGAAAATTGGTAACCATTCCATTGATAATTTTAAAAGAATAACCCGGCGCAATTATAATTTGTGTTTGAATAAAAAGCCTTTCTAATTTTTTCTCAATCAAATAATTAAATAAAGAATTTAAGCAATCGGTAGCAGAAATCTTTCTGGCAAAAGTTTCTTTATCATACACTTCCCATTGTTCTATTCTCAATTTTTCAAATTCAATTTTAGGATTCACGAAAGTTTTTAGCCCCATCCAGTAAAGGCTTTCAACAGTTCTTACAGAAGTAGTTCCTACACAAAATATTTGATGAGAAATATTTTCAATGAGCTGTTCAATAAAATTGGTGGAAACATCGATCCATTCAGCATGCATTTCGTGTCCTTCCATGCTTGCAGCTTTTACAGGTTTAAAAGTACCCGCGCCTACATGAAGCGTCACAAATGCAGTGGCGATATTTTTTTTCTTTAAAGACGAAAATATTTCTTCGGTAAAATGCAAACCAGCTGTCGGAGCCGCTACCGAGCCCTCATGAGCGGAATAAATGGTTTGATAAGTTTCCGAATCGCTTTCTTCCGCTTTTCTTTTGATGTATGGGGGCAATGGTGTTTCGCCTGCATGTTCTATGATTTCTGCAAAAGAAAAATTTCCCGGATTCCACGATAATTCTACTACATAAGCATCGCTTAATTTTTCAACCAACGCAGCTTTTAAAATGATGCTTTCATCATTTATAGTAACTTCTTTTTCAAGGAATTTTTCTTTCCATTTTCCGGCGCCGCCAATCATGCATTTCCATCTTACTGAATTTTTTTTGGCCAAAACGATTGTATAATCATTTATTTTTTCATGAGGCTCCAGGCAAAATATTTCTATGATTGCACCCGTTATTTTTTTAAATAAAATTCTTGCTTTGATTACTTTGGTGTCATTAAAAACAAGAAGGGCATTTTCCGGTAAATGGTTGGCAATATTTCTATAAATGTCTTCTGAAATGATATCATTTTTATAAACCAGTAATTTCGATTCATCTCTTTTTTTCAGCGGATAAACAGCAATTTTTTCTTCGGGTAAAGGATAATCAAAATCGCTGATGGACAAATTTTTTGGATGCATGCTGCAAAGGAAAGAATTTATAGAGTTATTTACGGTTTTTGAAAAATCAGCAAGCCAGCAAACCAACAAATAACATCAATTGTTATTCATTAGGCCGTTTTTTTTATCACCGAAAATTCCAATGTGAAACAACTGCCTTTTCCCGGGGTGCTCTCAGCTTTTATTTTGCCATGAAGCGCATCGACTACCGATTTTACGTAACTAAGGCCAAGGCCGAATCCTTTGATGTTGTGAATATTACCGGTATGTGCGCGATAAAATTTCTCAAAAACACGGTTCAGCGTTTCTTTATTCATGCCAATACCATTGTCTTCAACTTTGATGCGGATGTGTGAATTAAAGTTCGAAGTTGTTAATTTGATTTTTAAATTTTCTTTTGAATATTTTACGGCATTGTCCAATAGATTGTTGATGATATTGGTAAAGTGAACGTCATCCGCTAAAATCAAATCATTTGTTGCATTAAAATGTGTTTCTAAAACACCATTTTTTTCATTTAAAGGAAGTTGAATATTGTTGATCGCAGAAGTGATCAATTCATGAGCATGAAGCGGAACCTCTTTTAACTGTACCGCTTCTTTATCCATCAAGGCCGCCTGTAGTATGGTTTCCACCTGTTTGTTCATCCTTTTGTTCTCTTCTTTGATGATGCCGGAGAAATAACTCATTTTGGTTTTATCATTCATTACTTTTTCATTTTTTAAAGCATCCACCGCAAGTGAGATCGTTGCCAGTGGCGTTTTAAATTCATGCGTCATATTGTTGATAAAATCCGATTTTATTTCGCTCAGTTTTTTCTGCCTCAGCAATGCGCGAATGGTAATAAAAAAGGCTGTAAAAATGATAAAGGTAAAAATTACTGCACCTATAAGCATCCAAACCATTTGTTTCCAAACGACATTCTTGATATGCGAAACCACTACCACCAGAAGTTCCTGTGGTGCAAGTCCTTCTGCCATACTGCCCCCCGGCGGATCCAGCGGATAAATGAACGACATGTTGTTGACTGTATCGCTATAAGCGTTGTAAAAATTCTTGGACTGAAGATCATCGCCAATCATGGAAGTGGTAGTGATGGCAAATTCAAAATCCAGTTTCTTAATGTTGTTTTTTTCAAATTCTTTATCGATCAGCGTCCGGATTTCATGCCGGGAGAAGTTGTGAGCAATGGTCGCTGGAAATACATTTAACGGGAATAAAAGATCTGCATTTTTACGGTTGTCAAAAGGGGAGATTTTCGCTCTTTCATTTACCAGTTCTTTGGCTGCCTGGATCGTCACCATTTTTACTGTTTCTTCAAATTGCAGTTCTTTGTCCTGCAAGGCCTGTTTGATCCATACGTACTGAAAAAAAATAATTCCCAACAAGGAAGCAAAAACCAGTAAGGTAATTAATGGGAAAATTTTTTTCATGCGGGGCAAATTTAAACTTCATCGGTACTAATTACCCTTAGTAGTCAGTTAACTTTATTTTTTTAACTATCTCTTATCTTTTATTTTTTTAGCAAAGACCGGCTTTTTTATTTTTTTTGAGCAAATAAAATTAATTTAGAATTATGATATCACCAGCAAAAGGAACTTTATTAATTGCGAACCCTTTTTTAAAAGATCCAAACTTTAGCAGAACCGTTATTTTTATTTGTGAGAATGTAATGGAAGGTACTTTTGGTTTTGTATTGAACAAACAATTTTCTAAAAATTTGAAAGAACTTCTTCCTGAGATGGACATGCCGGATTTTCCTGTCTATCAGGGTGGCCCGGTGCAACCTGATTCTTTGCATTTTATTCACCAATATCCCGATCTGATCAGTGGAAGCGAAGAGGTTTTTGATGGTGTATATTGGGGTGGTAATTTTGAAAGTTTGCAAATACATTTAAAAAATAATTCCATTAGTCCTGATAAGATTCGTTTTTTTATC
>JAHEZB010000074.1 GCA_023251285.1 Chitinophagaceae bacterium
CATCGGGTATATTATGTCCGCCCTTTCTAACTCTTGACGCAACTCTGTTTTTTGCAAGTTCAAAACTATCAAGCCAAACAAAAAAGAAAGTTATTTCAAATCCTGACATTTTAGCCAGGCGTATGAATTTTAAATAGCTAAGCCCGGATAATGTTGTCTCAAATGCAAAACTCTTTTTCACTTTAATAAAATAATCTAATCTTTCCAACATGATTCTTCCTGCCTGAAAGGCGACGGAATCCACATTCAAGGGAGATAAACCGTGCGCAATTTCATCGGCATTTACAAATTCTACTGTTTTAAAAACATCAGGCAAAAGGCTATATGCCGCTGTCGTTTTTCCTGCACCATTAGGCCCGGCCAATATATAAAGTGTAGGCATTAATAATGAATTAATTTCTGCAGCATTTCATCCAATCTTGCTTTAGCTAAAAAGTTTTTTTCCAAATCTAAATTGAAAGGAACCGGTGTATCCAGCGACGCACAACGCATTACCGGAGCATCTAAAAATTCAAAACAATTTTGTGCAATCCATGCAGCTACTTCGCCGCCAAGCCCTGCTGTGAGTGTATCTTCATGAAGTATCAAAACCTTTCCGGTTTTATTTACGGAAGTTCTGATCGCTTTATAATCCAACGGCAATAATGTTCTCAGGTCAAGAATGTGAATTGAAATTTCCGGATGCGCCTCTGCATATTCTGTCGACCAGATAACACCCATTCCATAAGTAATAATACTAACTTCCGTGCCTGCACGCACTTCCCGCGCTTTGCCAATTTCTGTTTCATAATATTCTTCCGGAAATTGAGAACTGATGCTTCTATACAAAGCTTTGTGTTCAAAAAACAATACCGGGTTTGGATCGTTGATCGCTGCAATTAATAATCCTTTTGCATCTTCAGGAGTTGAAGGATACACTACTTTTAATCCTGGTGTATGAACGAACCATGCTTCATTGCTCTGGCTATGGAACGGCCCTGCCCCAACACCGGCACCAGTTGGCATCCTGATTACCACATCTGCATTTTGTGCCCAGCGATAATTTATTTTTGCCAGATTATTAATGATCTGATTAAAACCAACAGAAACAAAATCAGCAAATTGCATTTCCACTACACTCTTAAATCCTTCCAGGCTCAATCCCAATGAAGCGCCTATAATGGCGCTTTCACACAAAGGCGTATTGCGCACTCTTTCTTTTCCAAATTCATTTAAAAGACCTTCTGTTATTTTAAAAGCGCCTCCATATTCAGCGATATCCTGGCCCATTAAAATTAAGTTAGAATGTACTTTCATCGATTGATCAAGCGCTTCTTTGATGGCATCAATAAACCGTGTACCTCTTGCTGTTGTTGAATTAGAAGGAATTGAAAGGGCTTTCGCAACAGAATTTTTTTTCGAATAAACATCATCCATCTGTTCTTTGCTGATATCAGATTTGGGAATAGAAAAATCATTTATTTCTTCTTCTGCTGCTGCATAACTTTTGTCAATGTATTCTTTTACTTCATCTTTTATTTCTGCAATTTGAACATTGGTCAACACATTTTCTTCAACCAAAAAACGTTCATAATTTTTTATCGGATCTTTTTCAATCCATTGTTCAAACATTTCTTTGGGTACATATTTTATCCCGCTTGCTTCCTCATGCCCACGCATCCTGAAAGTCATGCATTCTATTAAGTAAGGCTTTTGATTCTTAATACAATACTCACGAACGCCTTTCACTGTTTCATAAACGGTGAGAATATTATTGCCATCAATTTGCACACCTTCCATTCCATAAGCTTTTGCCCTATCAACCAGGTTTTGACAACGATATTGTTCATTTACCGGCGTACTCAAAGCATAACCATTATTTTCAATGATAAATATTACCGGCAAATCCCAGACAGCCGCCGCGTTGAGCGCTTCATGAAATTCGCCTTCACTCGTACCGCCTTCGCCTGTAAACGCCAGGGAAATTTTTTCTTCATTTTTCAATTTATATGCAAGGGAAGTTCCGTCAGCAACAGATAGTTGCGGCCCCAAATGAGAAATCATTCCGCAAATAAAATGTTCTTTATTTCCAAAATGAAAGCTTCGCTCTCGTCCTTTGGAATATCCATCCAGCGCGCCCTGCCATTGTTCGATCAAATCTTTTAAAGGCATTTTTCTGGTTGTAAAAACACCGAGGTTTCTGTGCAGCGGCATGATCCATTCATCGGGACGAAGCGCATAAGTAGCACCAACTGCAATTGCTTCCTGGCCAATACCACTGAACCATTTGGAAACCTTTCCTTGTCTTAGCAGCAAGAGCATTTTTTCTTCAATCATTCTCGGAAGAAGCAGCTCTTTGTAAAGTTCTGTAAGTGTGATGTCTGTTAAATCTTTTCTGTCGAATTGCATCTTACAAATTTCATCTTTTCATTTGTAAATAAAAAAAGAATGGACATTGTGATATAATAACCATACTTCACTTCTTCGATTAATGCGAAAACAGAAAAATAACGTATTTATTTGTTTGCTGATTTCTTAGCACATTCAGCTCATTAGCAAATCAGCTAATCGATTCGCCACTCTTTCTCCATCCATTGCGGCGCTTACAATTCCACCGGCGTATCCGGCGCCTTCGCCGCATGGAAATAAGTTTTTTATCTGCGGATGATGCAAAATATCTTCATCACGCGGAATTCTTACCGGTGATGAAGTACGGCTTTCGGTTGCCACTAAAACAGCTTCGTTTGTAAAATATCCGAGATGCTTATTTTTAGCAGGCATTTTTTTTCCAAAAGATTTTAAAGCTTTTTTCAATTTATCATTAATAAATGCTGGTAGAACATCTTTTAGCAATGCAGAATTTATCCCAGGTAAATAAGAACATTTTGGTAATGAAGAAGAAAATTTATCCTCAGTAAAATCCACCATTCTTTGCGCCGGCGCTACAAATTTTCCTCCTCCGATAGCAAAGGCGTTTTGTTCAACTTCTTTTTGAAAATCCATCATCAATAAAGGCGATTGAAGATCACTTTCTGATTTATTTTTTCTGTCGGAATAATATTTTATTACATCTTCAATTTCTGTCTGAACAACCATGCCACTGTTTGCAAAAGGATTATTTCTTTTTGACGGACTCCATCCATTTACCACTAATTCGTTTTCGTTCGTAGATGCCGGGGCAATGATACCACCGGGACACATGCAAAAAGAAAAAACACCTCTGCCGTCAACCTGTTCTACCAGGCTGTATGAAGCGGGCGGAAGTAAATCAGTTAAGCCGTACTCGCGGCCATATTGAATCGTATTGATCAATTCCTGCGGATGTTCAATGCGCACTCCAAGGGCAAAACCTTTTGCTTCTATTTCGATTTTCTTTTGGTGTAATAAAAGAAAAATATCTCTTGCGGAATGCCCGGTGGCCAGGATAAAAGAATCTGCAGTTAAAACATCACCATCAGCAGTTTTTACAGATTTTAATTTATCTTTTTCAAGAATAAAATCAATTACTTTTTTATTAAAATGAAACTCGCCGCCGCAATCTAAAATTCGTGTGCGCATCGCCGTTATGATGGCAGGAAGTTTGTTTGTCCCGATATGAGGATGTGCGTCAGATAAAATATTTTCATCAGCGCCAAAATGGACGAACAAATTTAAAATGCGGTTGATGTCGCCGCGCTTGGTACTTCGCGTATATAATTTTCCGTCACTGTATGTGCCGGCGCCGCCTTCGCCAAAACAATAATTACTTTCGGGATTAATAATTCCTTCTTTATTCAAAATAGCAAGGTCTCTTCTGCGCGCTCTTACCTCTTTTCCTCTTTCGAGGATGATCGGTTTTATTCCAAGTTCAATTAATTGCAATGCTGCGAAAATTCCTGCCGGACCACCACCAATAATAATGACTTTTTTGGAAGAATTATTTACGTCTTTAAAATCAAATTTCTGAAGGGTTCTTTGATGAAAAGGTTCGTTTATAAACGCATTCAATGTGAGATTGATCCACACAGTTTTTCCCCTGGCGTCAATGGATCTTTTTAATAACTGATAGCCTGAAACTTCAGTCGTTTTTTTAGCTGTAGCTTTCGCGATCTTTTCAATGATTGCCACCTCATCAGCCGCATCAGACGGCAGAAGTTTGAGTGAAATTTTCTGTTGCATATACAGTGCCAGGTGTTTATCCTGAAAACTTTAAAACCCATATAAAACGATGCAAAATTCTTTTTGTTTTTGATTTCAAAAACGTTCAGAATGAGCATAAAATATTTTGTTTAAAACGGCAGATCGTCCGTTGCTTCATCAGAAGAAGAAGAGAAAGTATCTAATGGTTCAAGATAATCATTGTCAGGAGCCCCGTCCTTATTAGGTTGTAGAATTTGTTCGATGCGCCACGCGTCGAGATTATTGAAATAAGAGACCTTCCCGTCTTTTTCCCATTTACTTCCGCGAATGTTGAAATGCACTTTTATTTCATCACCAACGTTTACCCGATCTACAATGCCGGTGCGATCCTGTACACACTGAAATTTGATAAAATTGGTAATTAGTTTCCCATTGATATCTTCCGATTTTTCTACCACAAACTCGCGTGTCTTAAATGTTTCTGTCCTTTGAGTGGTATCAAATTTTATTAATAATTTTCCGGTTAATTCGTAACTCATAATAATTGAAAATTTTGTTTAAAGGTAATTCGAATGGTGGTAAAGATGAACGATTCATTCAGATTCTCAAAAAATCTTTTACACATCTGTAACAAAATGTTGAAAATATTTTTTACCAAAAAAATCAACAAAATATTTCTTTATAACCTTTTAAAAAAATGTTCTCTTTCCTTTGAATTCAATGCAGGTATACCTTTTAAAATCCACGGAATTTTGAAAATATATTTGAATATATTTTTTGCATGGAGAATAAATTTTAATTGTAAAAAATCAGAGAATAAAAAATTTTTTTTTCAACAAATTCTATTGATATTCGCTTTGTTGTTGATGAAATTTAAGCAAAGAAAATTTGCTTAAATCTTTAATCATTCCCACAAGAAACACACATTTTCTATAATAATAAACGGCTTAAGGAAAATAATGGATAATGCTTGCGAAACAGTTTGGAATAATTGTCTCAATATTATAAAAGATATAGTAGAGTGGCAACATTACAAAACATGGTTCGAGCCAATCAAACCTGTTCTACTCAAAGAGAATGTTTTAACGATACAAGTGCCCAGCCAGTTTTTTTATGAGTATATTGAGGAGCATTACGTAAATCTGCTTGCAAAAACACTGAAGAGAGAATTGGGTAAAAATGCGATGCTTGAATACCGCATCATGGTAGACAGTGGAAACAGCAAGAATAAACCCGTGATGATGGACGTGCCGGGGCATGGTTATAAAACCTATTCAAATAATGAAATGGATTTTCCATTGGTCATAACGAATCCTGTTAAGAACCCTTTTGTAATTCCGGGACTTAAAAAGATGCAGATCGATCCGCAGCTGAACCCGTCTTATACTTTTGATTCATACATTGAAGGAAATTGTAATCGTGTGGCTCGCAGGGCAGGTAAAACTGTAGCAGAAAAGCCGGGAACTACTTCTTTCAATCCACTTGTAATTTATGGTGGCGTAGGTTTGGGGAAAACTCATCTCGCGCAGGCGATCGGTAATGAAGTGAAAAACCTGCATAATAATAAAGTTGTCCTATATGTAAGTTCCGAGAAATTTATCAACCAGTTTGTAGATCACGGAAGAAATAATGCCATCAATGATTTTATCCATTTTTACCAGTTGATTGATGTGTTAATTATTGATGATGTTCAGTTTTTCAATCGTGCAGAAAAATCACAGGATGCATTTTTTGCCATATTTAATCACCTGCATCAAAGTGGCAAACAACTGATATTAACTACCGATAAACCACCAAAAGATCTCGAAGGTGTTCAGGAAAGATTGCTTAGCCGCTTTCGCTGGGGACTCAGTGCCGATTTGCAGGTTCCGGATTATGAAACGAAGATTGAAATCCTGGAGAGAAAGATGAAGAATGATGGTTTGGAAATGACAAAGGAAGTGGTAAAATATATTGCTTATAATATTCAAAATAATATCCGCGAACTGGAAGGCGCTTTGATTTCTTTGCTGGCGCAATCTTCATTGAATAAAAGAGAAATTGATTTAGACCTTGCCAAAAAAGTTTTAAGGAACTTTATCAAATCTTCTTCAAAGGAAATCACTATAGATACCATTCAAAAAATGGTGTGCGATTATTTTGATGTGCCTTATGAAAAATTATTACAAAAAACCCGCAAGCGCGAAATCGTTCAGGCAAGACAGATTACCATGTTTCTTGCAAAAGCATTTACCAAAAACTCTTTAAAAACAATCGGCGAACATTTCGGGGGCCGCGATCATACTACTGTTATTCACAGTTGCCAAACTGTGAAAGACCTGATGGATACCGACATTTTATTTAAAGAAAGCGTTATTGAACTTCAGCAAAAAGTGCAACTGGCTGCCATGTAATTTTTTGGATTTACTTCAGATTCTTTTCAAAGCTTTCCCTTGCACTTGATTCAGCTCGATAATACATGCAACATTTAGTCTTAAAATATAGTCATCACTAAAAAAGTTATGAAAAAATATTTAGGAGCTAATTTATCTTTTGTTGTTCTTTTTGCATTTGTTTCTTTTTCAAACTTGCAATGCAGCAAAGAAAAAGATCAATTTTGTGGAATCACCCGCTCTTCTTTTACCACTGTAACTGATAAAGAAGGAATAATTGGATATTACCAGAAATATAACCATTGGGCCGTTTATTCAAATGTTGATTCTGTTAATAATATTGATTCAAGAATGATTGGTCTTGTTTGTGATGTTCCTTCGTTATTAAAGATTGACGGCCTTCGGATAAAATTTTCCGGTACTTATCAAAATTTTAATCCTGGCGAAAAAATCACACCCCAAACAGGCGGCGACCAATTGTATTTCCTCCAAATTATCAAGCTGGAAAAAAGATAAATCCGATTATTTGTTTGTTTACTGCTTTCGCGTTCACATTTTAAAAATCACAAACGTCCCTGCTTTCTTTTTCTGTTAAGAAAATACAAATGCAGCTTATTTGTTCCTTTACTACGGCGCTAAAGAAATCCTTATCTGCATGCCAGCCCGTGTATCTATTGTTGGCGCTGAGGATGAAATGTAAGGATTTACCCTTCTTTGATCAAAGTACAAAGTCAGTTTTATCCGGTTGTTCAAATAATAATCTATCGTTGGATGGATTGAAATCTCTTTACTTCCGTTAGTTGCAAACGCGCTGTTTTGATCCAAGATGCTATTTGAAGCGACATTGTTGCGGATTGAAAAAGTGAGATTGAAACTCAGTTCATTATCCAGTTTTTTAGTATCCTTTTTTGTAAACGGAACTTTAAACGGAAGCTTTAGTCCACGCTTGCGAAAACCGCCGCCAAAAGTAATTTCCGTAGAACGAACTTCGCTTAACTGGTAATCTATCAGGCTCATGCTTAGCTGGCGTTGTTTCGTATAATCAAATTTCAAACTGAGCTGATTGGTGAAAGTCATATCAAATCCAATCAAAGGTGCAAACTGTTCCTGGATGGTGATATTTGGCACCAGGAAAAACGGCACATAATTGTGACTGCCGCCAGTGGTATCAATGAACGATGGATAACCATAACGCGAAACGTCCTGGTAGTTTAATGCAGAAGTAAAACTGTTCATTCCAAGACTGGCATTGTAGGCATGCGTTAAAGAAAAATTAGTAAATATTTTATCAAGCCCCGGAATGCGGCTCAAACCGTTGTAAGCAATACGCCAATTTGGCCTTGGAATAATTCCACTAAATGGATTTGATTTAATATTCGAATTTTG
>JAHEZB010000075.1 GCA_023251285.1 Chitinophagaceae bacterium
ATCAATAATCAATAATCAAATAATTCAATAATTAAATCACTCATCCCAAAATCCCATTTTATTAAATTTTTCTATCCGTTGATTGATTCTTTCCTGCGGATCTATTTGTTCTAATTCCTTCAACACCGGTTTGATATATGATTTTAAATTGTTGGCCGCTTCATCATAATTCCAATGGGCGCCGCCAAGCGGCTCGCGGATAATGCCATCAACCAAACCAAATTTCAACATATCATCTGACGTAAGTTTTAATTGCTCAGCCGCCACTTCTTTTTGCGCCCAGCTGCGCCAAAGTATCGAGCTGCAATTTTCCGGAGAAATAACCGTGTACCACGAATTTTCCAACATCAAAACCCTGTCTCCTACCCCAATTCCCAAAGCACCGCCGCTCGCACCTTCGCCAATGATGACGCAAATAACGGGAACTTTCAACCGGATCATTTCATAAATATTTCTTGCTATCGCTTCTCCCTGGCCCCGCTCTTCTGCTTCCAATCCTGGATAGGCGCCGGGTGTATCGATTAATGTGATAACTGGTTTATTAAATTTTTCCGCAAGTTTCATCAGGCGCAAGGCCTTGCGATAACCTTCAGGATTCGCCATTCCAAAATTGCGCATCTGCCGCATCTTTGTATTCGTTCCTTTTTGCTGGCCAATCACCATAACAGTTTCTCCATCGAGTTGTGCAAAGCCGCCGATCATGGCTTTATCATCTTTCACATTTCTGTCGCCATGCAATTCCAAAAAATTGGTAAACATTTTTAAGATATACTCCAGCGTATAAGGCCTGTCTGGATGCCTGCTTAATTGTACTTTTTGCCACGGGGTCAGGTTTTCGGTAATCTCTTTTCTTTTATTGAGAACGTGATCTTCCAATTCATGGATGATTGATTCGTAATTCCCATTCGGGTTTTTTGAAGCAAGTTTTTTATTCTCTTCAATCTGATCGTAGAGCTCTTTTATAGGTTGCTCAAAATCGAGGAACTGTCTGATATGTGATGCCATGTATAATCAATTATTTTAAAGAATAAAGGGCAAAAAAATTATTTTTTTGGGCGCTAAAGTTAAGACGCGAAAATCAAATAAAGCGAAAAGCTTTGATTTAAAAGCAAAACAACCTGGTGGGCGAAATAAAAATGAAGAAAGGATGAGAAAACGACTCTAAACAAAAAAGATTTGGAAATGCATTCATCGTACTGCATTCCCAAATCTTTTAATGAATTACAATACTCGCTATTTCAGTTTCGCTACCTGTTCATTATAAAATTTTACCGTTTCTATCACGTCAGGCACACTGTGATACCAGTTGGATTCATGTTCTATAGAAAACATTCCTTTAAAGTGCTGGCGTTTCAGCTCCTGGAAAATAGGAGGAAAATCAATAACTCCTTTGCCGACAACTGTATCAGCGGCTTGTGTGTCGCCAAACTTGGTAATGTCTTTCAAATGCACGCCAAACACGTGCCCGGCAAGTTTTTTTAGTGCATCAACCGGGTTAACGCCATTGCGTGCCCAGTGCCCTAGATCTGCACATGATCCGATATTCGGGTGGCCCACGGTTGCAGCCAATACAGAATCAGGGCTCCAGTAAGCATTTGGTTTTGGATGATCATGTATCGCTACTTTAATGCCATAAGCACCGGCCATACTATCCACCATATCCCATTGATTTTTGAGTGGCTCTGCAGTGATGTAACTAAGGCCAAATTCCTTTGCAAGATCAAAAGCCTTCTGCCATTCTTCTTTTGTTTTTGGAACGATCACGCCCATGGCAACAATGCTGATGCCTTTTGCTTTCAGGAGGTCTTTCAATTTGGTTTTGCTGGCATCAGACATTCTTATCCCAAAACTATCTTTCATCCCCGCGCCCAAAGGCTGCCCCCAAAATGCTTCAATATATTTCACACCGGCGCTATCCACTTTATCCAATGCTTCGGCGAAGGTGAATACTCTGAACGTCCACATTTGCACACCAATTTTCCAATCTGCGGTCACATTGGAAGTGTCTGTTGTCGTTGTCGTTGAAGTAGAAGTAGAATCAGTTGCGGAACTACTTTTCGTCGAATTGGAGTTACATCTTGTGAGCGCTACAATGCAAAGAAAACTTAAAAGGGTAAAAGCAATTTTTTTCATTTATAGTTTTTTTAATTTTATTGAAGATGCGTTATTTACTTATTTATACAAAAAAAAATTTAACAACTCGCTTAAAAAATATAAAAAGGACTGCCTTCATTTTATGAAATTGTCACGTCTTCCGGCTTTTTGTAATTGGTGTAAATATCTCTGACAGTAACCCGACAAATAAGACGATTTTTTGTTTTTCGTTTACACATGAAGGCACACGAAGGCAGAATGATCCCTTCGCACACTTTGTCCCTTCGTCTTCTTTGTGTGAAAAACCCTTCTTCTTCTATTTTTCTTTACACCAAGTAGACCAAGAAGGAAGGCACACGAAGGCAGAATGATCCCTTCGCACACTTTGTCCCTTCGTCTTCTTTGTGTGAAAAACCCTTCTCTTTTTCTTTTACACCAAGAAAACGAAGGAGCGAAAGCACACGAAGGCGAACCGTTATATCAAAACAATCTTTTTAATCTCACCCTCTCTTCATGATGAAAAATTTTTTATTTTTTTTCGAAAAATAATTTTTTTAAAAGTGATTACCCTACCTTCGCGGTAGACTATTCAAAAAATTAATACAAGATGTCAACGTATTCTTTATTCTACACATGCAATACCTGTTACTCGATGCGTTGTTGTTGCCCTCAATTCTAAATTACAATCACTTTTGAAATGTTTTAAACCCTTAAAAATTTATGTTTGGCAAAGCGCTGAACCGCAAAAGCAATATGCGCTGAAGAAGAAATCGTAACCAACAGTAACCTCTTAAAATTTTTTTAAATATTTACCCTACTAATTTAGTAGACTACATATGAAAAGAACAATTAAATCACAAAAAGTAATTCTTGCAGGCGCCGGACCCGGCGATCCGGAATTGATTACGATGAAAGCCGCACGTTACCTGCAAAATGCAGATGTCGTTTTGGTTGATCGCTTAGTAAGCAAAGAAATATTGACAAATTATGTTTCGCCGAAAGCCGAAATTATTTATGTGGGCAAACAATGCCGCCGTGGAATTTCAACGCCCCAAAAAACCATCAATGAACTGATGGTAGAACATGCACTTTTAGGAAAATTGGTGGTGCGTTTAAAAGGAGGCGATGTATCAATTTTCTCCAACATTTTGGATGAATTAGAAGCGCTCGCTGCTCATAATATTCCTTATGAGATCATTCCGGGAGTGACCGCGGCTCTGGGAGCAGCGGCCTTCGCGGGGATTCCACTGACAGCCCGGGGATATGCAACTGCTGTTCGCTTCCTTACTTATTATAAATCGGATGTTGTGACCAACGAGTATTGGAAAGAACTTTCAAATACCGAAGACACTTTGGTGTTTTATATGTCTTCAGAAACATTATTAAATGTGGTGGAAAAATTGACCACCTATCACATTCATGAAGATAAATTACTCGCTGTTATTGAGCAGGCAACCACGCCTTTTCAGAATGTGCAGGTTTACAATTTGTACGATTTTAAAAGAAACATTTCAGCAACCAATTTTGTATCTCCAACGCTTGTCATCATTGGACGCGTCGTTGCTCTTCATGAAAATTTTAAATGGCTTGAAAACAACGACAGTAAAGAATTTTATTTCAAACCATTGAATCAATTAATCCCCAACCTTCAACCCGAAAAAATTTCAAATGTTAGTTGAGCAAAAATTAAACACCTTACTGGAACTCATCAACACTTCCAGCAATGACGAACTTATCTGGATCAACGGATATCTGAATGGCGTTCTTTCAAAACAAAAACCGGAAGTAAAAGTTGCAGCTAAAAATGCCACGCAAAAAATTACGATCGTTTACGGAACGGAAACAGGGAATTCAAAAAGACTGGCCACAGATTTTGCTGCCAAAGCAAAAAAACTCGGCCATCATGCAAAGATCCAGGGCCTCGATCAGTATCGCCTTACTGATCTTAGTAAAGAAGAATATTTGTTGACCATCATGAGCACGCACGGTGATGGCGAACCTCCTGTTGCCGCACAAAAGTTTTATGATTTTGTGCATCAAAACGAAGTGAAACTTTCTAAATTAAAATACAGCGTTCTTGCTTTGGGTGATTCTGCTTATCCTCTTTTTTGCAAAGCCGGAGAAGATGTCGATGAACAATTGAACAAGCTGGGAGGCAACAGGATCGCGCCTTTACAGAAATGTGATGTAGATTATGACACAGAAGCGGAAGAATGGTTTTCAAAAATAATCAGCGCGTTAAATCAAAATTCAGCAGGTGAATCCTCACAAATTTCAGCACCGGTTATCAAAAAAACTTCTGGCAAAAAGATATACAATGGCAAAATAATTTCGCATGTGAATCTGAATGACCTGGGAAGCAATAAAGAAACGTTTCACATCGAAATTGAAGCAGAAGATGTACAATACTTACCCGGTGATTCGGTCGGTATTATTCCGGAAAATAAAAAAGAAATTGTTGAAAAGATTATGGAGATAACAGCGATTGATGGCACCACGAATCTGGATCATAAAGACCAATTAATTTCCGTGTATGAGCTATTAAAGAAAAAATTAAACATTCTCAATTTACCGGAACGGGTTGTAAAAAAATATGCTGCGGTGGTTCAGCAGGAAATTCCTGCAACCAAAATTGATTTGCTGGATCTGCTGAAAATTTATTCTGTAAAAGATGCAAATCAGTTTATAGAAGTATTGAAGATATTGGAACCAATTGCACCAAGGTTGTATTCCATTTCTTCTTCGCCGGAAGCACATCCGGGTGAAGTTCATATCACCGTTGCCAAAAATTGTTTTAAAATAAATGATGAATTGAAACATGGGCTTGCCTCTGAATTTCTATCACTCCTGGATGAAGAAAATGAACTGCAGTTTTATATTTCTCCCAACAACAATTTCCGTTTGCCTGAAGAAGATAAAAGTCTGATTATGATTGGACCTGGTACCGGCATTGCGCCGTTTCGTTCTTTCTTATGGGAAAGAGATTCTACCGGCGCTTCCGGGAAAAACTGGTTGTTCTTTGGTGAACAACATTTCATCACTGATTTCCTGTATCAAACCGAGATTCAAAGTTTTGTCGAAACGAATTTGCTCACAAAAATTGACATCGCTTTTTCAAGAGATCAGCAGGAAAAAATTTATGTACAAAATAAAATTAAAAAAAATGGCGCCGAGTTTTTTGAATGGCTGGAAGCAGGAAGTTATGTGTATTTGTGCGGTGCAAAAGAACCAATGAGCCTCGATGTTGAGCAAACAATTTTAAAGGTGATCGAACAATTTGGCGAAAGATCTAAAGACGAAGCAAAACAATATTTAGAAAATTTAAAAGAAACAGGAAGATACCTCACCGATGTTTATTAATCGTGAATTCACCATTCACCACTCACCACTCACCATTCACCCATTCACCATTCACCATTCACCATTCACCCATTCACCATTCACCACTCACCATTCACCATTCACCATTCACCACTCACCTCTCACCACTCACCATTCACCATTCACAACTCACCCATGTCAGAAAAATTACCATTATTAGAAAGAGTAAAAGTTGAAGGGAATGCCCTTCGCGGAACGATTGCAGAAAGCATTAAAGACGAACTTACAAATTCAATGCGTGAAGAAGACACATTGCTGATGAAATTTCATGGAATGTATCAGCAGGATGATCGCGACCGCAGGGAAGAAAGAGCGAAAAAGAAACTGGAACGTTTGTACAGTTTCATGATCCGGCTGCGCATGCCCGGCGGCATATTAACCTCGGAACAATGGATCGCTTTGAATAACATTGCAGGAAAAGATTCTACGAATGAATTAAAAGTTACGACGCGCCAAACCATTCAATTGCACGGGGTTTTAAAATCAAGATTGAAACCGACTCACCAGGTTTTTAATAGTGTTCATCTCGATACCATTGCTGCATGCGGCGATGATAACAGGAATGTAACCTGCAGTCCAAATCCGGTACAATCACCACTTCATGAAGAAATTTTTTCTTATGCCGGAAAGATCAGTAAGATGTTGAAACCCAAAACCAGGGCCTATTATGAGATTTTTTTAGATGAAGAAAAAATAGTGGATAAAAAACTGGAAGAAGATCCTTTGTACCGTGATTCCTATCTTCCACGCAAATTCAAAATAGGGATTTGCATTCCTCCCAATAATGACATAGACGTTTTGGGAAATGATTTGGGATTGATTGCCATTGTTGAAAATGATCAATTGCTTGGTTTCAATTTCGCGATCGGCGGAGGTCTTGCGTTTACTTTTGGCAATCCGGATACTTATGCAAGATTGGCCACAGAAATAGGTTTTGTTCCGGCCGGAGAAAAAACTTTTAAGGCGATTTATGAAGTGGTAACGGTTCAAAGAGATCACGGAGATCGGGTTGACCGAAAGCAGGCCCGTTTAAAATATACTGTTGATAAAATGGGCATTGAAAATTTTAAAGCAGCAGTTGAAGAGCGCATGGGCTTTGCATTTGAAGAATCAAAGCGTTTCGTTTTTACAGAACGTGAAGATTATTACGGCTGGCAACAGGATTTTAAAGGCGACTGGTTTTATACAGTTTTTGCAGAAAACGGTAGAGTGATGGACACAGAACAGGTTTCTTTAAAAACCGCTTTGCAGAAAATTGCCGGAACGGGAAAAGTAAATTTTCGCTGCACGGTCAATCAAAAAGTAATCATCAGCGATGTAAAGCCTGGAGATAAAAAAGAGATCAATGATATTTTAGAAGAATTTAAAATTATCGAACATACCGACAATGCGTCGTTGCTTCGTAAAAATGCAATGGCGTGTGTTGCACTACCCACATGTCCTTTAGCGCTTGCGGAATCGCAACGTTACCTTCCTTCTCTGTTGACAAAAATTGATTCGTTGCTTTCAAAACACGCGCTTCAAAATGAAAAGATCATTACAAGAATGACCGGCTGCCCCAACGGTTGTGGCCGTTCTTCTGTTTCAGAAATCGGATTCATCGGAACCGGTTTAGGGAAATACAATTTGAATTTAGGTGGCGATCACGAAGGGTATCGTTTGAATAAATTATACAAGGAGAGTTTGAACGAAGCAGAAATTCTGAATGAACTCGACGGATTATTTTCTCAGTTTAAAAAGGATCGTATTAATAAGGAATCATTTGGCGATTTTACCTTCCGCAAACTTTTTAATAACAACAAAGATTGACACTAAAGCCTTACAAATATTTTGTGATCCTGTTGCTGCCTCTGACATCAAAAGCACAACACAAAACGACGCATACCAATATGCTTTGGGAAGGATATTACAACACCATCAGCTTCAACAAACACTGGTCTTTGCTGATCGATGCGCAGGTAAGGACAAAAGACTGGACCGGCCAATGGTCGCAGATGCTAGTTCGTTCAGGCGTAAATTATAAGATCAGCGATCACATCTCTTTAACCTCCGGTTTTGCTTTTTTTAAGAATGCACAATACGCCAATAAAGAACTGCTTTTAAAAAACGAATGGCGTCCCTGGCAGGAACTTTCTTACCAGGTCAAATCGGGTAAGATCAATTTTCTCCAGCGCCTCAGAACAGAACAACGGTTTCTGCAACAGGTTGCCGACGATCACAAAACCCATGATTATCAATATATTTTCCGCTTGCGCTACCGGCTGGAATTTCAAATACCCTTTGAGGAAAACAGAATTGTTTTTCTTTTCGGCAATGAAGTTTTGGTAAACCCCGCTTATTTAAACAACAGCATGTTTTTTG
>JAHEZB010000076.1 GCA_023251285.1 Chitinophagaceae bacterium
CCCTGCCTCTCAAACCTGCCATTCCTTTGTTCAATATCCGATGGCCTCCAGGATATGTCAAGATGATGGCCTGCAACGGCTCTATTCTGCACATTTACGCCTGTACCCAATTTTTTTGTTGAGCCTAATACGATCCTGATGTCTCCTTTATTGACAGCTTCAAATAAATCTTCTTTTTGTTTCCGTGTATTGTAGCTGTGAATAAATACTACTTCCTTCTCAGGAATGCCTTTATCTACCAAAAGCCGTTTCATTTCCGAATAAACATTAAAATTTTCAGATGCATTGGCTTCTTCAAAAAGGTCGTGAACTTCACTATCAGAGAGTTTTAAAACGTCGCCCGCTTTTCTTTCAATATCATCTAGTCGGGGCCTGGATTTTTTTTCATAATAATCTTCACCGAATATCTCTATTAAATCAGATTGAGGAATATCTCCCGAAAGATGTTCATAAAGGTTATCTATTTTATTGCTGCTTTTTGGTGTGCCTAGATCGCTAAAGATTAATTGTGTGCCTTTGAATTCATTAGTTTCCCGGTATATTTTTGCAACGTTAGTTGCAGCTTCAATCAGTTTGGTTCCTGGTGAGTAGCTTGGATCAATCAAACGTGGGTCAAGGCTTAATTTTTTGGCGAAATTAATGGCTAAAAGAGCAAATGATGGGTTAATCCCTTTGCGATCGTCATATCCGCCGGTAAGGCCTAATTCATCAGCGTAGTCATTTCCCTTAGAGTTTATAAAATCCTGTAATTTTTCGATGAGTTTTAATTGAACTTCGGAAGGCTCTATTTTGATTAGGGTATGTTCTGCCTTGGGTTTATCTAAAGTGAGATTGCTGTTATTGCGGACATCCGCAATTTCCTGGTAGAGGGTTAATAGTTCAGGCAGGTTGGCAAATTCCCTGAAGCGGTGAACCTCTTTAAACCGTCCCATATAATATTCAAGGTCTGAATAGTCATTTGCAAAATTGGCTGCCCACCGGTCAAAGCTGGTAATTCCGGTCTCCTTCATTTTATTGGGGCGCAGGTATTTGAACAATAAATAAAGCTCTGCCATGGTATTGCTGATCGGTGTTCCAGATGAGAAGATGATGCCTTTGTCAGCTTTATAAATATTTTGCAGGTACCGGCAGGCTACGAGCATATTGAAAGCTTTCTTGCTTCCAAGGGGATTTCCCAAACCTCTTACATTCTTTTTTGTTGTGGAAAATTCAAGATTCTTAAATTCCTGGCTTTCATCCACCATTAAAAAATCAATACCCAATTGCGAAAAGTCAAGTACACCCTGGTCTTTTGGCGTATCCATGAGCGCCGCTATTTTTTGTTCGTATTTATAGAGCCGTGTTTCCAATCTTTTCATCTCCTGCTTGTCTTCTATATCAAGCATTTCATCTCTAAGTACGGTAGTAAGTTCTTCAATTAAAGATACCTGTATATCCACAGGTTGATTAATGCGGGTGAACTGGTCGTGTGATAAAATGATGGCATCCCAATCGTTGGTAGCGATATTGTTCAGAAGGCGTTTGCGGTTCGATTTTTCAAAATCCTTTTCATTGGGGAAAAGTACTTTAGCCAAGGGATATGCTTTTTTAAATTGCTCATAGAGCTGTGGTATCTGGCTTTTCAGGCCAATCATCAACGGCTTGTTGGCCATGCCCAGCCTGCGTAACTCCATCGCTGTAGCCACTTGTATAAGGGTTTTGCCAGCGCCTACCATATGATCGTTGATACCGCCCAATTGTTGAATATTACGGAAGATCGCATCCTTTTGATGAGGTCGTGGAGAAAAACCGATTAATCCGGGGAAGGCCATGTGGGAGCCATCGTAAGCCCTTAGAACTGTGTTATTAAATATTTGGTTGTAGATGCCAGCCAAATGCTCTCTCCTGTTGTAATCATTATATTTCCAATCGTCCCATGCGCTTTTAATTTTACGATAATTTTCTTTGGCCAGTTGGGTATCTTCCGGATCAAATTCAAGTTTAGTTTTGCCAGACTCCATTTCTACCACATAAGTAACTTTTGGCTCCATGCCGTTCAATGCGTGATTAATAATCCAATCAGCGCTTTTTCTTTTGGTTGCAAAGGCTGCAACAACTCCGGACCTGTCATGAATGTTCACTGCATAAGCATCAGCGCTTCTGGAAAAGTTGAGATCCAACTGATCCGTCTTTAAAAGCGCCTGTAAAAATTCATGAATATAATGCTGAGGTATCCATCTAGCGTGCATAGGGCTGTAGATATCAACTGCGGCTATAGGCTTTGGCTGCACTTTTTCCAACTGCTCTACATTGTTAATAAATTCGGGATGGCTTTCCAAAAAAGTTTTGGCGGATTTTAATTTATCAACAACATTGCCGGAGAGATATTCTTCTTTAGTAAGGTGGTTGCCGGTTTCATCTTTAAAAATAAAAGTTGCATCACCTTTCTGGCTATGCATGATTTCTTCATAGGTCTTATCCATCAACTCAGCGATATAATTCATTTGCAGTTTGCCATACTTCTGCAAACTCAGGGTGATTGCATCCTGTATATTATCGGTCTTGTGTATCTCCCTGACAGGATTGATCGTTCTTTTGAATAGAATGTCGGAAGGTGATATCCGGCCTGTGATTTTATCTTTATTTTCAAGGGCGCAAATAACGTATTTATCAGAATCCAGATCAGTCAGCTTGCTGTTGTTTTTATCTATCACATGCCCATACTTAAAAACAAATTCGTCATAAGTAGCTTTCAGGTTAGCCCTAATGCTATTGAGCGCTGTATCGCTGTAACCGCCGGATTCTTTAAAAATAAGTTCCTTGGTCTTTTCCCTTAAAGATTGAATATACCTGACTTTGGGTAGATCTTCTTTGCGGAGACGTACTTTCTCAACAACACGGTAATAAAAATCATTGATATTGATTCCATTATTGGTAAGCATTTCTTCATCTTTCCGGCTAAGGTTTTTCCTGTCATAGCGAATACTTCCCGGGTCTAATCCTAAGGTTCTTATTTTGTTATCCAGTTCTTCGTTGATATGAAATTTATCAGAAATAATTCCAACCACGCCATCCTTCATTACCACCAGGTTTCCAATGTTATCATACTGGTTCAGCCTGATATACCTTTCTGTTTCAGCCTGTATTTCTGCTGTTTTATTTTTTAGTATTTTATTGTTGAGTAAAACAGGGTTTTTAAAAAGTGAAGAAGTGATTTTATTTATCTTTTCCAAAAAATTAATGTCTTTCTCACCTTTAAGATTAAATTCTTCTTTACTGTACTGCCCACCAAATTCTACCAGGCCAATCATGTGTGAAGGATGATCATGAAAATATTCGTTGTAACTGATGATACCGGATTGATTGTTATGATCTGTGAAAGGAGAAGACTTCACATTGAGGAAATTATATGACTGTTTCCTTTCTTCACCCAGATTAAATTTTTTAAGAAATATAATATCTGAAACCACCTGTGTACCGGCATTGGCAAGGAATGCATTATCAGGCAACCTGACGGCCCCGCAAAATTCACAGGTATCGTTCATCAAATCCCTGATATCTTTATTTTGTTGGCTGTCCAGTGTATAACGGCTGGTGATAAACGCAATCATGCTGCCTGGTTTTGTGAGCAATATGGATTTGGCAAAAAAGTAATTATGAATATTACCGGAAGCTTCTTTGAAACGTTTATCTTTTAAAGCAGCCAGTTGAGTATCATAGATTGGAACAGAACCAAATGGGATATTGGAAATAATCAGGTCGAAATGATTTTCGGGAAGGTTTATTTTTTCAAATCCGGTGATGTATGTTTCTGCTGTTGGGAAAAGCCTTTGCAAAATTTTACCGGTCGTCCTATCCATTTCGATTGCGGTAACTTCCGAACTATTAGCCATCTCAACAGGCATAGCAGCAAGAAAATTACCGATACCTGCAGAAGGCTCTAAAATATTACCACCTTTAAATCCTGCTTTTTCTACTCCATCATAAATAGCATTGATGAGTTCATAAGAAGTGTAATGAGCATTCATAATGCTTCGCTTTGCAGCGGGTAATAAGCCCTGGCTGCCATCTTCATCTAACCTGCTGAAAAGGTCATAAACATCGCGCACAAAACTCCTTAGTTCAATATCTGAGTTTGTTTTCCATAGTGCATCATTACCAGGATCTAAAAGGATTTCTTTCAATCCACCCCAGCCCACATATTTGGCAAGAATATTTTGTTCTTCAGGCGTTGCATTTCTGTGTTCTTCTTCCAGTTGTAAAAGAATATCCAGAGCAGCAATATTATCGCGGTATTTTGTTCTTTTTGAAAATGATTTGTTTTCGTAAGGCGCGGAAAGGCTGTGGTAATTGGTAACGTCGGTTACAGGTTCTTTAATTTTTTTTTGCTCAGCAATATTTTTATTTACTGCAGCTAAAACACTTTCAGCAATAGCATGTAACTTTTGTTGGTAAAAATCACCATTGACATATTGGGTTAAGCTTACAATTTCTTTATAGGTATCAAGTACTGCTTTAGTTATTTCCTGGTCACTGGGTGAATCATTAAATAAAAAACTTCTGGTCTCGCCCATTTCACCCAGGCTTTCGCCTACAGAGGTAGTAACGACGTAGTTTGAATCAAGGTGATTGGGCAATACAATTTCTAAAAGTTTAAAATCCATGAGGGATTCAAAAAAGGCTAACCCAGGCCAGCTGTCTTCATCAGTTCCGGCCATTCGATTTCTTCCGCTTCCGTTTCCATCATCCCGTTGTCTATGATGTGATGGTTCATCCGGTGGTAATATTCCTTCGTTATCTTCAGCAGGAACGGAATTAATTCTCCCGATTGTTTCATCTGTAAAAATCGTTTTTGCTGTTGTTCCTTGAGCATGTCGTAAACTACCCTCCCTTTCCAGGAGAGTTCTGACTTCAGTTCCGTATCCTCGCTGGTCAGCATCATATAAGCCTTCCCGTTTTCCGATGTTACTTTCTGATAAGTCTCTTTCATGATTTTTATTTTTTGAGTTATTGTTTGATTGTTTTTCTTTTTCAAAATGATCAATTACACTTTTCCAATTACTATCCAACAGCCTGTCATTACCGTAATTTTTATGAGTAATGACTTTATCAAAAAAGGATAATTGTAAAGGGTTGTAATTTTGATTTTTCTTCATTGTAAAATACGAGAATTCGGATAAAAATTAAAGAGAAAATAGCGCCATTAAAATAAACTCAGTTGTGCAATTGCATTGATAAATCTTATATCGGAATCCTTACAATATTCCCTATCAATCTCAAATCCGACAAAATCAAATCCGTTTTTAAAACAAGAGATCCGGCTACTACCTGAACCTACATGGGTATCTAAAATTCGTTGGCCTTTTTCGGCATAATGTTTCAAAATCCAATTATATAGTTTTTCTGGCTTTTGGGTAGGATGTATTCTCTCTGCATCCGCGCCTAAAAAACCATTGTACTGGATTTTAGCAGTTTTTATGACCTTGTCAAAAGAAGTCCATGCTAACTCTCCATCCGCAAAAGACACATCTTTATTCAGTATTTTATCCCAATAAATCCGACCTCTTGAAGTTGGCAATTTGTCGGTGAAATAATTGCCACCCCAAATAATTTGATTTTTGGAAACCCTGAATAACTCATCAAAATATTTTTTATCCGGGGGCTTTTTATCCCAATCTTTCTTAGAATATTTTTTGTTTTTGCCACGTCCCATGGTCATATTAGCTGCATCTATTCCATACTCAGGATCAACAATTGCCAGATCGAAATAATTGTCAGAATAATACTTCATGCCCTCTACACAATCCAAATTATATAATGCAGATAAAGGATTATCCCATAAGGAAAATGGCACATAGTATTTGCTTATTCCCTTTCCAACACTTCTCAAAATATTTTGAGAAGTGAATCCAATTTTTTTTTCTTCAAATACTTCCTGCGTTTCTTCTGCGTTTAAGGTTGAGCTGGTTTTCATAAGACAATAATTTAAACTCTGAGCAATGGATTTAAGCTTTATGAAGCTTCTGTTCAAATTCAAATCCTATTTGCCAGTCTTCTTTTAAAACCAAAAATGCGCTAAAGTCTTTTCCTGCCTTACTTTTAAATCCTTTTACCAAAGAGGATTTTCCTTTTTCAGCGATCTGGCGTACCGTATTTTCAGTTATCTTTTTCCCTGCAACTAATGTCCATAAGGTAAATGTGCAGCTCTTGTGGGGAGTTGTATCTGTATTTTTTTTGGGATAGTTGCTACAGTAATAATTCTTCTCAGCTTTCCGTAATTCCCCTTCTTTACATTTAGGACACTTAATGCCAGCAATGTTAGTTTCGCTTAAGTCAGCACCTTGCAGTGATCCTCCAATTTTCATGATATCTTCTGTGATTAGTTTCGTATAATCAAAAATATCTTTCATAAACAATTCGTGATCCTGTTTGCCTCTGTTGATTTGCTCCAGGCGGTTTTCCCAGATCCCGGTTAGCTCTGCTGAGGCAATTGTTTTATCTTTTAATAGAGAATAAACTGCTAACCCTTTTGGTGTAGGTATAAGGTATTTCTTCTGCCTCTCAATATAATTTCGCTTGATTAAAGTCTCAATGATTGAGGCTCTTGTTGCCGGTGTTCCAAGGCCGCATTCTTTTAGCGCTTCTTTAGCTGTTTCTTCTTCGATGTCTTTTCCACAGGTTTCCATAGCGAGGAGTAAGGATCCTTCTGTATGCAGTGGTTTTGGTTTAGTCATTTTAGAAAGCAATTCTGCGGATGCTTTTGGAATGGTTTCATGAGGAATTAATTCAGGGAAAAGTTGTGTTTCTTCATCGGAATTATTTTCATCTACTTCTTTCATCTTCGCAATTTGTTTAACAGTTCTCCACCCCCAATTTCCATTTTTAATGATACTGCCAGAAGCTTTGAAGTGTTCACCTGAACAGTCCAGTTGGATTGTAGTTACTGCTTTGATGCATGGAGCGGAAAATGCTTCTATCATTCTGCAAAGGATAAGTTGATAAATCTTATTTTCCTTTTCGCCTAAGTTTTCTGCGAAGTTTTCAGTTATTAAAAGTGCGTGATGATCCATAACTTTCTCGCCATTGACGCTTCTTTTATTTAATGGCCTAGCTTTTAATTCCCGGGCTAATTCGCCGAAGGTTGTATCCTTTTCAACCACAGATAACAGTTCAGGGGTTTTTTCAAAAATATCCTCAGATATATAACAGGAGCCGGTGCGCGGATAAGTAATTAATTTCTTCTCATACAGTGACTGGGCTAATTTTAATGTATCGTCCGCAGAAAATTCATAGCATTTATTAGCATCTCTTTGCAATGTTGTCAAATCATATAACAGCGGGGCGTTTTCCGTTTTATCTTTTTTCTCCACAGAAATTATTGTGGCCTTCTCAGCCTTTTGAACAGCACTGAAAGCATTTACGGCGGTTTCATTGTTCGTGTAATTTTCGCTTGTGGCGGTGAATTTCTGTCCTTGTTTTGCAACGGTTATTCGAAAGTTGTAAAAGGGTTCAGGCGCAAAATTTTTATTTTCGTTATGCCGGTTGCATAGAATACCAAGTGTTGGCGTTTGAACTCTTCCCAATGAAAACCGGCTTAGAAAAGCTGCACCAATAGTAAGAGCACGGCTTGCGTTCATGCCTACCAACCAATCAGCCTCACTTCGGCAACGTGCAGACTCATAAAGGTTATCATACACGTTGCCGTTTTTAAGTTCTCTAAATCCCTGTTCGATTGCTTTTTTAGTAAGTGAAGAAATCCAAAGTCTTTTATAGGGTTTTGTGCAATGCAGATGCTCATAGATAAGCCTGAAAATTAATTCACCTTCCCGGCCTGCGTCTGTA
>JAHEZB010000077.1 GCA_023251285.1 Chitinophagaceae bacterium
TTGGCAATAGCCGTCGGACGAAATCTATCTGCACTTATATCAAAAACCCCACTTTCATACATTTTGTCTTCACGGGTTAATAAATTATTCCAGTCGAAGGCGCCCAACATGGACCATGCAGTTATTGCTTTAATATTCAAACCTTCTTTTTTCAATTCTATACATGAATCCCATGCCTCTTTGAACCAGCGCAGCTGCTCTTCACGGGTACAATGCATATGCACTTCAGTGAGGGCAATGGGAATATGAAAGCGGTTCCATGCCTCTCTTAGTAAAGATTTTAGTCCCGCAGGTTTTACAGCTCTTACTGCCGCGACGTCCGCGTAAAAATGCTGGCCGTTGCCACCGTAGCTTTCCGGCGGGAATAATTCTGTTTTTTCATCTAAATATCTTTCCGAGGTAACATAATAATTAAATCCGGCAATATCGGGTGGACAAGGATTGTCGATAAAAAATTGTAATTCCTCTTCTTTTATTCCAACTTCGCCAATAAGATAATGCCAGAAAAACTTCTGATCATCTAATTTTCCGCAAAGAGTATCATAAGAGATCCATCGTCTTTTATTTTCAAATTCTGCCTGGTATTCCAATAAAGGAGTGCTGTGTGTTTTAGTAAGGTCTTCGGTTTGAACCAGTTTAGCTTCCGGGTTTATTTTTCTTATTTCCTTCATTGCCAGTACCGTTGCTTTCAGTTCATTCAGCAGGATGGTGATAAAGCTGAATTCGTCCTGGTGATGTGGATACCAGAAGCCGTATAAGCCGCTGAAACGGGCTGTAGTCAAAGGCTCATTGATAGGTGTATAATATTCCAGCCATGGAAATTGCTTGGCTACTTTTGACGCATATCTTGCTAATGCTTCCGGGAAATCACAATCTGTTAATGAAGTGAATTTTGGGCCGCTTCCATGATGGATCAATCCGGCAATAGGCGTTATTCCATAAGCTTTGATCTTATTCAGTTCCCGTTCCGTTCGGGTCCAGTCAATTTCTTCTTTTTCCGAAGAATGCTGATGGGCCTCCCACAATACGGGATAACGTAATGCACGGATTGCCAGCCCTGCTATTTTATCAATATCATTTTCCCTCTTATAATAACCGGCGTACTCCAATTGATCGCGAAAAGTATCCCCAATCCGGTTAATCGTACACTCCAGGCCGCCCCAAATCTCAGGATTGTATAATTGGTAGCTTGTGTCCATTGATATGATATTCTTTTGCCGGAAAATCCCTGGCTGAAAATTCTTTTTTCCCGTTGGTTAAAATCTTCTTGTACAAAGTGAGCGCCTGCGCCACTACCTGGTCCATGTTGTAGTATTTGTAAGTGGCCAGCCTTCCAGCAAAGTGGACATTTTTTTCACGCGATGCCAAAAGCTGGTATTTCCTGTAAAGTTCCCCGTTTTCGGGCCTGGGTACAGGATAATAAGGGTCGCCTTCGTCTTTTGGGTATTCATATACGATGGAGGTTTTAGGATGTTTCTGCCCTGTGAGATATTTGAATTCTGTAATTCTCGTATACGGGTGTTCGTTCGGATAATTCACCGTACCTGTTGACTGGTAAACCTCTTGTTCAATCGTTTCAAATTTGAATTCCAACGACCGGTAGGGAAGTTTGCCATAACAATAATCGTAGAAGTAATCAATAGGTCCGGTATAGATCATTTTTTTGAAAGAAATGGAACTTTGGATTTCTTTGTAATCCGTGTTCAGCATCACTTTTATGTTTGGATGGTCCAGCATTTTTTCAAACATGCGTGTATATCCATACATGGGTATTGCCTGGTAAGAATCAGTGAAATAACGGTCATCGCGATTGTTTCTTGTCGGTATCCGTGAAGTTACAGAAGCGTCTAATTCTGAAGGATCCAGATTCCATTGTTTCTTCGTATATCCTTTGAAAAATTTCTCGTACAACTCGCGACCGACTTTATTTACCACTACATCTTCCGATGTCAGAATGCGTTGTTTTTTTTCTGCCTTTGATTCGAGAAACGCATCTACTTCACTGCTGGATAAATTTAATCCATACAATTTATTAATCGTATTCAGGTTAATAGGTATAGGAACGAGCATCCCATCAACGCTGGCAAGCACGCGATGTTCATAAGGCCTCCATTGGGTAAAATTTCCCAGGTATTCAAAAACCTCTTTGCTGTTGGTATGAAATATATGTGGCCCGTATTTGTGCACCAGGATGCCATCTTTATTATAATAATCATAAGTATTTCCACCGATGTGATTTCTTTTATCTACCAGCAATACTTTCTTTCCGGACTCTGATCCAAGCCGCTCTGCCAAAACACCTCCGGCTAATCCTGCCCCAACAATCATATAATCAAACATATACTTTGCTTTTATTGTTATTAATCGTCGTTTTATTATTCATCATGGCTTTTCTTTCCAGTGCTTCGTCTATTAACTGCGACATCTTGTGCCAGGTTTTATTCCATGAAATATCTTTAAGAAACAGATCTACTTTCTTGCTCCATGCTTCAGTGTCTTCACTGTTCAAAATGGTTGTGGCAGCTTCAATAAATTCTTCCGGAGTATCTGCAATATGAACCAGTCCTTCTTTTCCATAAGGCGTTACTACATCAGTAATGGAAGTGGAAATAACCGGTTTTCCTCCCGCAAGATATTCAGGCGTCTTTGTGGGGCTGATAAATTTGGTAGATTCATTCAGTGCGAATGGAAGAATTGCCACATCCCATCCGGCTAAATACGATGGAAGCTCTTTGTATTTTTTACTTTTCAGGTAATGAATGTTTTCCCTTTTCGGAAGGCTTGCCGGATTTATCTTTGTTACCGGGCCCAGGAATATAAATTGCCAGTCGGGCCGTAGCTGCGATAACTGATCAATTAAAGAAATATCAAAGCGCTCATCGATCACTCCATAAAATCCAAAACGCGGATGCGGTATCGCAGCCTGATCCGCAGGATCTTCTTTGAAATTGCGCGCCACATTAAAATGGGACTTATCAATGCTGCTGGGGAAAGAATGAATGTTGTGATGTAAATGCCTTTTAGCTTTATATAAACTATGACCACCGGTAAAAACAAGATCACTGCGGCTTAACAGGGATGCTTCCATTTCTTTTATTTGTGGTGGTGGCGATTTAAAGGCTGATAATTCATCCATACAATCATAAACGGTCAAAGAAGGATATAGATGGTCGGTATAAGCAAGGGCCATCGGTGAGTAATACCAAAGAATATATTTATGAATGTTGTTGGAATACATAAAAGAATCCAGCAAAGCTTTCAGCGTATGATTTCTTTTTTCCGCAGTTGTGTTTTTAGCAATATGCAAAACCACTACCCATAAATTGGCATTATCATCGGGCTTGCTTATTTCATAATAATCCGATTCTGATTCAAAGACAGGTTCTTCAATCACAAACACCCTGTTATTGACAGCAAAACGGTTTAATAAATGCTGCGGACGTTGGTAGACAAAGTTCCACCTGATATGACAAAGACAAATAAGATCCATAAATTTTAAAAATTAATAATTAATAAAGTAAACACCCTCATAATAAGCTAAGCAGGTAAGTCATATAATACTATTTATATGCCAGTTACTTCTAAGCGAAAAGAGGCATTTTGGCATAAAATTTTGCCATTCTTTGAGTAACAATCTCCTCAAATGATTTCCTAAGTGTAGAAAAAAAATATGAAGAGAATATTTCATCCTTTTTCAGGAGAGATCAGGTAATTCGATAATTGTCATAATTATCAGAGCCTCATACCACTTACCTGTTTTTATTTGTCTGAAAAGCGTGGCTGCAATTCATGGCATGTTTTTATGGTTCAATTGTCTAAAACCGAATTTTTAAAAACAAAAACATTTAACCATGAAGAAGACAACATCAAAAACAGCAGAAGGCCTTCGCGATCTTTTTGAAGATGAATTAAAAGATATTTTTTGGGCAGAAAAAGCATTGACAAAAGCAATTCCTAAGATGATCAAAAATGCCAGTTCAGAAGATCTGAAAAATGCGTTGCAACAACATCTTGAAGTAACAAAAGGACATGTAGAAAGATGTGAGCAAATATTCGATCAACTCGGCATGCCTGCCAGGGGCAAAAAATGTGAAGCAATGGCCGGGCTTACTAAAGAAGCAGAAGAGATCATGGAAGGCACCGAAGAAGGAGTTGTAAGAGATGCCGGAATTATTTCTGCTGCACAAAAAGTGGAACATTATGAAATTGCCAGCTATGGTACTTTATGCGCCTTCGCAAAAACGCTCGGTGAAAATGAGGTTGCGAATTTATTGCAGCAAACTTTAAATGAAGAAAAAGAAGCGGATGAAACATTGACAAAAATTGCAGAGGCTTCAATTAATGAAGAAGCAATGCATGAAGAAAATGCTTAAACTTTTTGTTGAGAAAAGTAGTAACGGGTTTTGCTTATATGCGAAACCCGTTATTTTTTTAGAAGAAGGCAGCAAATGGAAAGTGGCACGAACAACCAGGAAGTAGGTGCCGTTTCATCTGATCAATAATATACGAAAGCTGGTATTTAAAAGCTGGTAGCTAACAATGAACATTTCCCAAAAGCCAGTAAATAATAAAGAACACCACGATGGTTCCGAGGCATCCGCCTCCTAATTTTTTTGCTCCCCAACCTGCGATCAATGCACGTACTAACTTATTCATTGTTACTGGTTTTAATTTTTAAGATGGTTATTTTTTAAAGAACATCCTATGCAAATAACAATCCAATCCTATTTTCCAGCGAACTTTTATCGTCGTCCATGAAGGGCTGCGGCAGATGCCCTCATCAAGCTATATTTTCCAGTCGACAATTTCATTCGTCCATTCTTCTTTATAAGGGGTAGTTATCTTAATATAATTATCCGTGTATCCATCCATGCTGCCGTTTTTATTTTTGCCTTCAAATAAAACCTTTCTTGTTTGCCCGGAATGGACGCAGCTGAATTGTTGCATTTTTTTATAAGATAAAGACCGAAGAATTTTTGTGCGCTCATGGCGTATATTGACAGGCACAACCGGCTCTATGTTTAAAGCAAAAGTGTTTGCTCTTTCAGAATAAGTAAATACATGAAAATAAGAAACGTCAAGATCAGCCAGGAAATCAATTGTTTCTTTAAAATCGCTTTCTGTTTCTCCCGGAAAGCCGGTGATCACGTCCACCCCGATGCAGCAATGCGGAATAAGATTTTTAATTATTTCTACTTTTGCTGCATACAATTCTCTCTTATAACGCCTGCGCATCAAGCCCAGAATTTTGTTGCTTCCACTTTGCAGGGGAATATGAAAATGCGGCATTATTTTATTACTGGTTGCTACCAACTCAATGATTTCTGTCGTCAGTAAATTTGGTTCAATTGATGAGATCCTATAACGGTCTACACCATCGAGGTTTTCAATTTCTTTTAATAATGAATAAAAGCTTTCACCCGTTTTTATACCGCTCCCGTTCTTGCCAAAATCGCCAAGATTGATTCCTGTCAGTACGATTTCTTTTACACCTGCTTCTTTGATCTTTTTTATTTCGGATAATACATTGTCCGTTGAATTGCTCCTGCTTTTGCCACGCGCCATCGGGATGGTACAAAACGAACAATTGTAATCGCAGCCATCCTGCACTTTCAAAAAAGTTCTTGTACGATCGTTGAGTGAAAATGACGAATGAAATCCTTCCAGGTCTTCTATTTCACAACTGCATATTTTCGCGCTGTCGCCGTGCGTCAGTTCTTTTAAATGCGCTGTGATATTAAATTTTTCAGAAGCGCCCAAAACCAGGTCCACACCCGGAATTTCTGCAATCTCCCTGGGTTTTAGTTGTGCATAACAACCAATAATGACCACCATTGCTTCCGGCGATTGCCGCTGCACCCTGCGTACCAATTGCCTGCATTCTTTATCCGCGTTTTCTGTTACCGAACAGGTATTGATCACATACACGTCTGCTTCATCTGTAAAATCTTTTTTTACAAAACCATCATTCAACAGCATTCTTTCAATCGCCGAGGTTTCTGAATAATTCAATTTGCAACCCAACGTGTGCAGGGCTACAGTTCGTCCATTTTGCATAGGAGCAAAAATAATCAATCTGCTTCTAAAGTAATACCGCAGCCGGAAGGACTATGTAAATATTGGATGGTATTATAGTACAGAAAAACCGTTTCCACTTTAAACCGTCTATCAGCACTTTCAGCTTTTATAAATTACTGAATTTCTACCCTTCCGGCATATACGCTGTTGGCTGATGGTTTAGTTGTGTCTGTTCCTGTTAAGTGATTCGTTACCGGAAGTAACCTTCTTCTAGTCTATAATGTTATTCCTACTAATTTATTGCGTATCTGCTTCGATGTTATGATCGAAGCAGTATCGAAGGTGTATCGAAGGTGTATCGAAGATGTATCGAAGATGTATACAAGAAATCCGGAAAGAGGTATAGTAAAGGGTTTACGAGAGAGGCATGTTTGGATACCTGGTTTTGCAGAAAGAAAAGTTGACTATGTTAAGATTTGTATTGACCCGACAACAATAGCCGAGGAACGGAACACCAACACTGGTAAAAATTGTTAAACGTTAAAACATTAAGATTATATTTAATCCCGATTGTTCTAACGACAATAGAAATTTGATAACGATAAAATGTTGTAAATGAAAGACAATTTTTTTTGAGTAGTAGCGTATTATAACATATATTAGCGTGTAAGCGGCAAGTAAACAGAAAGATCAAAACGAATGGACACAAGAAAATACCGGACAGGATTAAAGCGACTTGGTGCTGCACTTCTTGATGGAATTATTTTTATCCCTTTCCTCTTTATTGGACAATGGATTTATAAAACAACAAACAACACTTCGCTACTTTTTACCTGGACAACATTTCTTGTATTTGCGCCAATCATTTATTCAGTTTTTTTGCATTACAAATATGGACAAACATATGGAAAGTGGGTTGCTGGAGTTAAAGTTTTAGACGTTGGAGAGACAAGGAAATTAACCTTTCGTCAATCGCTTTACCGAGAAAGTTTCTATTTATTGGTAGCAACAGTTGGTCTAATTTATTATGGTGTTTTGCTAACTCAAACGACCGAACAAGAAATGGTACTTAATGAATATTATAGCTTTTCAGACAATCCAATTTTTTGGTGGACACTCATTGAACTGATAACAATGCTGACTAATTCCAGGAGACGAGCATTGCACGACTTTATTGCAAAATCAATCGTTGTAAGAACATAGACCTGCCGCTTACATCGGTTTGCAGCAAGTGGGGCTGAAGAAATAACAATGAGCTTTTGTATCGTTATTGAGCAGTAGTTCCGGCTAAAAAAACTCTGTTGAGCAATAGAATAAACAATGAACTTTTAATTATAAATTTGGCAACGGTTCGGGCAGAAAGGAATTCTATTTCCCCACCTGCTGCAAGCCGTAAAACGTTACCGGCAAGGCTAAAACGACACTGCCTAAAATGAAACTGCTTTTTCAGACACTAATTATGGGACTATTTTCTATGCTTTTCGGGTGTGGACACGGACAACAAAAAAGCCCAAACGGAAACGCTAAGCAACTTTACGAAATAACATCGAGAACCGACACAAGCGAAGGTTTCAGCGACATTTTCCTTTCAATTACAAATGAAGTAAAAACGGAAACAAGCCATATTTACATTGGACAAGGACTTTACAAGAACAAAACTGTTGGACTTAAAGTCGAAATCAAATCAAATTTGCCAGCAGGGATTACTTCAAATGGTGAGTTGAACCCGAAGGGTGGAGTAGTATGGAATGCTGT